>CAXTVE010000141.1:4226-7850 GCA_964247485.1 uncultured Propionibacteriaceae bacterium | reverse complement strand
GCGACGTGCAGATCGACCCGGCCGGCCGGGTGGCGCAGGTGCAGGGCGGCGTCCTGGCGGGCGCGCGGCTGGATGCGGCCGGCGCGTACGGCTTGGCCACCGCGGCCGGTGCGGTCCGCGGCGTGGGCATGGTCGGGATGACCCTGGCCGGCGGGTACGGCGGCCTGATCGGGCGCTTCGGCCTGGCGCTGGACAACCTGCTGTCCGCCGAGGTCGTGCTCGCGGACGGGTCGACCGTGCTGGCCGGGCCGGACGATGACCGCGAGCTGTGGTGGGCGCTGCGCGGGGGCGGCGGCAACTTCGGCGTGGTGACGTCGGCCCGGTTCCGGCTCCACCCGCTGGGTCCCGTGCTGGGCGGGATGGTGGCCTACCCGTTCGCGCAGGCCCAGTCGGTGCTCCGCGGCTACCGGGAGTTCATCGCCACGGCGCCGGCCGAGCTGACCGTGATGGCCGGCCTGCTCACCGGGCCGGGCGGGGAGCCGGTGGTGTTCATCTCGCCGACCTGGAGCGGCGACCTCGCGGCGGGTGAGGCGGCGGTCGCGCCGTTGACCCGGCTCGGGACGCCGGTGCTGACCGGGCTGAGCCCGATGCCGTACCCGGACCTGCTGCGGATGTTCGAGGCCGGGTCCGCAGCGGGGAACCACTACGCGCTCGGCACCCGCTGGCTGGCCGAACTGACCGACGACGCCCTCGCCGTCCTCATCGAGGGGGCGCGGACGCGGCCCTCGCCGATGTCGCTGCTGATGCTGCACCAGTTCCACGGCGCGGCGACCCGGGGCGCCCCCGAGGACACCGCCTTCGCCCTGCGCCGGCCCCACCTGCTGGCCGAGGTGATCGGGGCCTGGGCACCCGGTGACGCGCCGGACCCGCACCGGGAGTGGATCGGGACCACGACGGCTGCGCTGGACGCTGACGCCCTGCCCAGCGGCTACGCGAACATCCTCGGGCCGGAGGACACCGACCGGCTCCGGCTCGGCTTCGCCGGCAACCTCGACCGGCTGTCCGCCGCCAAACGCCGCCACGACCCCACCGGCACCTTCCGGGCCGTCGCGGCCATCACCTGACGTCTGGCCGCGCCGTTAGGGTGCGGGAGTGTCCGCGTACGCGTTCAGCCAGGTCGACGTCTTCGGTTCCGCCGGTCTGGACGGCAACCCGCTGGCGGTCGTGCACGATGCGGACGCGCTCGACCGGGAGCAGATGCAGCGCTTCGCACGGTGGACCGGTCTGTCGGAGACCACGTTCCTGCTGCCGCCGATGTCGCTGGAGGCCGACTACCGGGTCCGGATCTTCACGCCCGAGCAGGAGCTGCCCTTCGCCGGGCACCCGACTCTGGGGTCGGCGTACGCGTGGCTGGCGGCGGAGGGTCGACGACACCCCGACCGGCTGGTGATCCAGGAGTGCGGGATCGGCCTGGTGCCCGTACGGCGGGACGGCGAGCGGCTGGCCTTCGCGGCGCCGCCGCTGAGCCGCTTCGAGCCGGCTGCCGAGGAGCTGGTCGAGAGGATCGCTCAGGGCCTGGGGCTGGTCCGCGAGGACGTGCTGGACGCATCCTGGCTGGTCAACGGGCCGCAATGGATCGGCGTGCGGCTGGCCAGCGCCGAACAGGTCCTCAGCCTGACGGTCGATGCGGCGCAGCTGGCCGGGCTCGACATCGGGCTGGTCGGGCCGTATCCACCCGGCGCCGAGTTCGCGTACGAGGTGCGCGCCCTGCTGCCCGGGCAGTCGGTCCCCGAGGACCCGGTGACCGGCAGCCTGAACGCCGGAATCGCGCACTGGCTGACCGGGCAGGGCCTGGTGCCGGACCACTACCTGGCGTCCCAGGGCACCGCGATCGGGCGGGCCGGGCGGATCGCCGTCGACCGGGAGGGCGAGACGCTCTGGATCGGCGGCCGGGTGAGCGCCGTCGTCGGTGGCTCGGTCACGATCTGACCCAGAGCGACCGGCTCAGGTGCGCAGCCAGGCGGCCTCGTCCGTACCGAGTGTGCGACTCGCCGGGTCACCGGAGGCGACCAGCACCTCGGCGCCGTCTGGCAGCGCGTACGGCTCCGGGCCGAAGTTGACCACGCAGCGGAACCCGGGCTCCCGGGTGAACGACAGCACCTCCGGCGGTGCCCCGTCGTCCCAGCGCAGGGTGCGGTCGCCGAGCGCGGGGTTGCGGCGTCGCTCGGCGAGGGCCGTCCGGTACAGGCTGAGCATGCTCGTCGGGACGTCCTCCTGGGCCGCGACGGTCAGTTTCGACCAGTGCGCGGGCTGCGGCAGCCAGGGCGGGTGCTCCGTCGATCCGAACCCGAACGGCGGCTCGGTCCCGGACCACGGGATCGGCACCCGGCAGCCGTCCCGACCGCGCTGGGTATGGCCGGAGCGGACCCAGGTCGGGTCCTGCAGGACCTCCTCGGGCAGGTCCTCGACCTCCTCCAGGCCGAGCTCGTCACCCTGGTAGACGTACGCCCCGCCCGGCAGGGCCAGCTCCAGCAGGGCCGCGGCCCGGGCCCGGCGGCGGCCGAGCGCGACGTCGGTCCGGCTGGGCGTGCCCGACCAGAAGTCGGTCATGGCGTCCGGGTCCATCCCGTCGGGGTTGAACCGGGCGCCGGTGAGCGACCGTCCGTACCGGGTCACCACCCGGGTGATGTCGTGGTTGGCCAGCACCCAGGTCGCGGGGGCCGCGACCCCGGCCATGGCCGCCAGGGTGAGGTCGATGACGTTCCGCTGGGAGGGCGCCGTCCACTCGCACAGCAGCGCGTCGAAGTTGAAGGTGGTGTGCAGCTCGTCCGGCCGGATGTAGCTGGCCAGCTCGGTCGGCGGGGTGACGTAGGCCTCGGATACGAAGATCCTCGCGCCCTGCGGGGTGTCGGCGTAGGAGTCGGCCACGCGGCGCCAGCGGCGGAAGATGTCGTGGATGCCGGGCTGGTTGAGGTAGGGCGTGCCGGTGAGGACGGCGGCGATCGGGTCACCGGACTGGGGGTCGACCTCGAGATCGGGCAGGCCGGGCGCGGTGACCATCGAGTTGGCCACGTCGATGCGGAAGCCGTCCACACCGCGGTCGAACCAGAACCGGAGGATGGCGTCGAACTCGTCCGCGACCGCCGGGTTGTCCCAGTTCCAGTCGGGCTGCTCGGGGGCGAACAGGTGCAGGAACCACTGGCCCGGCCGGCCGTCGGGGTCGGTCGTCCGCTCCCAGGCGCGACCGCCGAACATCGCCGGCCAGTTGTTCGGCGGGAGGTCCCCGTCCTCGCCGAGACCCTCGCGGAAGACGAACAGCTCGCGCTCCGGTGAACCCTGCCCGGCCGCGAGGGCCGCCTGGAACCACGGGTGCTGGTCGCTGCTGTGGTTGGGCACCAGATCGATCAGCACCCGCAGGCCCAGCTCATGCGCCTTGGCCACGAACTCGTCGGCCTGCGGCAGCGTCCCGAAGTCGGGGTGGATGTCGCGGTAGTCGGAGACGTCGTAGCCACCGTCGGCCATCGGCGACGGGTACCAGGGGCTGACCCAGATCGCGTCGACCCCCAGGGCGGCGAGGTAGGGCAGCCGCTCGATCATGCCGGCGACGTCGCCGACCCCGTCGCCATCATGGTCGGCGAACGACCGCGGATAGATCTGGTACACCACCGCGCTGCGCCACCACGC
>CAXTVE010000141.1:0-4126 GCA_964247485.1 uncultured Propionibacteriaceae bacterium | reverse complement strand
TCGAACGTACGAGCGTTTTGTCAGTGGCCTCCCGTAGCGTTCTTGGCATGTCGGTGCAGGCGGTCTTCGAGCCGGGTATTCCCGGTGCGCTGGCGGCTGAGGCGCTGGACCTGGACGCGATCGACTTCCGGTTGTGGGCCCGCGATCCGGTGAGCGGGCGCGAGGTCACCGAGGACGAGGAGCTCGCCGCGAGCGCCTGGGCCGAGGTGGTCGACCGGCTGAGCGCAGAGGAGCTGGAGGCCTGGCTCGACGCCGACGTGGCGCGTCCGGAAGGCGCGTTCGACGAGGCGTACTGGGATGCCTGGACGGCGCGCGAGCAGGACGCCTGGAGCGGCGTCGAGCGGGTCGCCCCACGGCCGTTGCCCGGGGTGACCGGGGTCGCCGGCCCGCGGTTGGCGTCTGCGCTGGACGAGCTGGACCTGGCGGCCCTGTCGCCCGCGCAGCTGGTCGAGGCGATGACCGGAGCGGAGCGGCTGGCCCGGTGGGCGCAAGGGGTGCAGCTGGCCGCGGTCAAGGCGTTCGCCGACTACTCGGTGATCACCGACGAGGACACTCGGGATCACCCGCTGGCCGGTGGGTCCAGCGGCTCGCAGACAGTGGAGACCGGGTTCGCCACCCAGCGGGAGATCGAGCGGTTCTGCTCCGACGGCATCGGCGCGGCCCTGGGCACCTCCTTCACGACGGCCCAGCAGCTGATCGACGCGGCGTACTTCACCGCCGAGGTGCCTACCGCCGCGGCCATGGTCGCCGCCGGGCTCGTCGACCTGCCACGCCTGAAGGTGCTGGCCCGCGAACTGGTGCCGATGGGTTACGGCACAGCCGAGGACCGCGCGTTCGTCGACGGTCAGCTCGGTCAGGCAGCCGAGGCGACGCCCAAGCAGCTGCAGGCCCGGTTGCGGACCGCCGTGCTGGCCCACCGGCCGGACGGCGCGGACGAGGCGCACCGGCGGGAGCGGAAGGGCCGAGGGCTGTGGGTGCACCGCAAGCAGTCCGGCATGGCGACGCTATCGGCGTACCTGACGGCCGACGAGGCGCAGCTCGCCTACCAGGCGCTGAACGCCTACGCCTGGCAGCGGCATGACGAGGCGCTGCGCGCCGGTGACGGGTCGCGCTGCAGGGACGAGCACGGCAGCAGCTTCGACAACCTCCGCGCCGACGCCCTGGTGGACGTGATGCGGCGGCTGCAGCTGGGCCTGCTGAACCGGGAGACTCCTGACGGTGCCGCCGACGGTGGGAGCTCCGGCGACTCGGTGCCGACGCGGGCCCGGCGGTTCAGTGAGCCCGCCCGGGTGATGCTGCACCTCTACCTCCAGGCGTCGACCTTGGTCGGAGCGGACAACCTGCCGGGGACGCTGCTGGGCTACGGGCCGATCGGTGCCGAGCAGGCGCGGCGACTGGCGGAGGGCGCGGCACTGACCCGACTGCTGACCGATCCGTTTACCGGCGAGATCCGGGCGGTCGACCTGCCGTCGTACCGGGTCCCGAAGGTGCTGCGGGCGGCCGTCCGGGCCCGCGACCGGAGCTGCGTCTTCCCGGGGTGCGACGTGCCCGCGTACGACACCCAGCTCGATCACGCCGTGCCGCACCCCTTTGCCCGGCGGCTGGGGAAGGCGCTGGCGGTCGGCCGGACCAGCTTCAGCAACCTGCACAACCTGTGCCTGCGACACCACTACCTCAAGACACACGGCGGCTGGACGATCCAGTCGACCAGCGGATCCCGGCTGGAGTGGATCAGCCCCACCGGGCACAGCTACCGGCGCAACCCGGAATGGGGACCGCCCGTCGAGTTCCTGCGTGACCACGACTCCCGGGTGCCGGTCGACCTACCGCCCCCGAAACGACGACCGGGCGGCGAGTCGGACCCGGACCCGCCGCCGCCCTTCTGACCGGCGGGGAGGACGCACATTACGGCACCGCCGGCCGCTGAGGGCGCCCTAGGGTCGGAGTGGGCTGCCCGTACCGCTCTCCACCGTGCCGCGCCGGGTCCCGAACGCGGGTGGTGGTGGGAGCCGGTGTTCGACGTAACGGCCGTGGCGCTCGGCGTCGCCGGTGGCCGTCTGGGCCCGCCGGCGCGGCGCGACAACCTTCTTCGTCGTTCTGCTCGTGCTCGGAGTGGGCTTCGCGGGCCTGGTCGCGGTCGACGCCGAGCGCAACCGTGCGCCCGAGCCGGTGCAGCGCGCTCCGGACGTCTGTCAGGAGCACAGCGGGGGTGACAATCGCTGCCCGGGCGGCTGACGTAGCGTCGGTGCATGGGCGAGGAGGTCCCGCTGGCGGCGGTCCTGGTGGTCGGGCTTCTGCTGGCCGCTGCTGGCACCGTGACGGCAGTGGTGGTCCGCGCCGCTGCCCAGGGACGCCTGGCCCGTAACGCCTTCGCCGGGATTCGCACCCGAGCCACCCTGCGCAGTGACTCGAGCTGGCAGGAAGGCCATGCCGCGGCCCGCTCCGCAGGTGACCTCACCGGGTCGGGGCTGGTGGTCGCCGGTGCCGCGCTGCCGTTCGTCCGCGATGCGGGGTGGTTCGTCGCGCTGAGGCTGCTGGCCGGCGCCTGGGCGGTGGGGTGGTCGCTGGTGGCCAAGGTGCGGGCCGACCGCGCCGCCGCCTGACCACCCTCACTGGGTGATTAGGCTCGCCCAGTGCCGCGCATCGCCCTCGTCTCCACGTCCGATACCGACCTGCTGTCGGCCCGGGCCTCGGGCGCGGACTACCTCTACGTCAATCCGAGCAAGGCCGCGCACGCCGAGATGGCCGAGGCGTTCGCGGCCGCCGATCTGATCGTGGCCCGGATCCTCGGCTCGCCCAAGAGCCTGTGCTCCGGCTTCGCCCGGATCCGCGGCGAGGGGCAGCCGATGGTCGTGCTCGGCGGTGAGCAGACCCCCGACGCTGCATTGATGGAGCTCTCCACCGTTCCCATCGGCGTCGCCGCCGACGCCCACGTCTATCTCGCCCAGGGCGGTCCGGAGAACCTCCGCCAACTGCACGCGTTCCTGTCCGACACCGTTCTGCTGACTGGCGAGGGGTTCGAGCCGCCGGTGGAGCAGCCCGCCTGGGGCGTGCTGCCCCGGCACACGGGTGCAACCGGTCCCAGCGTCGGCATCCTCTTCTACCGGGCCCAGTACACGGCCGGGAACACCGCGTACGCCGAAGCCCTGGCCGATGCGGTGGACCAGGCCGGTGGCGTCGGCGTGCCCATCTTCGCCAGCTCGCTGCGCGACGCGCCCGCCGCCCTGCTCGCGCACCTCGGCACCCTGGACGCGCTGGTGACCACGGTGCTGGCGGCCGGCGGCACCCGCCCGGCTACCGCGAGCGCGGGGGAGGACGACGGAGCCTGGGACGTGCGCGCCCTCGCGGCCCTGGACATCCCGATCCTGCAGGGCCTGTGCCTGACCTGGGACCGCGACTCCTGGGCGAAGTCCGACGAAGGCATGACCCCGCTCGACGTGGCCACCCAGGTCGCGGTGCCGGAGTTCGACGGCCGCATCATCACCGTGCCGTTCTCCTTCAAGGAGACCGACGCGGACGGGCTGCCCAGCTACGTGGCCGACCCCGAGCGCTGCCGGCGGGTCGCCGAGCTCGCGGTCAATCACGCCCGGCTCCGCCACATCCCGGCGCACGAGCGCCGGATCGCGATCATGCTCAGCGCCTACCCGACCAAGCACTCCCGGATCGGCAACGCCGTCGGCCTGGACACCCCGGTCTCGCTGATCCGGCTGCTCCGGGCCATGCGGGCAGCCGGTTACGACCTCGGCGCACCGGGAGAGATCCCCGGCACCGGGGACCTGGAGCCGGTCGAGGGCGAGGAGCCCGACACCACCGCCGGCAATGCGCTGATCCACGCGATCATCGCCGCGGGCGGCCAGGACCCGGAGTGGCTGACCCAGGAACAGCTCAGCGGGCAACCGGTCCGCATCCCCGCGGCGACGTACCAGAACTGGCTGGCTGCGCTGCCGGCCGAGCTGAGCACTGCCGTCACCGAGGCCTGGGGCGAGGCGCCCGGTGACCTCTTCGTCGACCGGCAACGCGATCCCGCCGGCGAGATCGTCGCCGCCACCCTGCAGGCCGGCAACGTGGTCATCCTGGTCCAGCCGCCGCGCGGCTTCGGGGAGAACCCGATCGCGATCTACCACGA
>CAXTVE010000140.1:789-7906 GCA_964247485.1 uncultured Propionibacteriaceae bacterium | reverse complement strand
CTGGACGGGAGCGACCTCCGGCAGCTCAGCCTCGACCAGGCCCGGGAGGCGCTGCTGGTGGCCCGGCACGACGCCGTGCTGTTCGAGGGCACGCTGGCCGACAACCTGCTCACCGGCGGAGCCCGCGGCCCGGACGGACTGGCGCCGGCGCTGGCCGCGTCGGCCGCCGACGAGGTGCGGGCCAGCATGCCGGCCGGCCTGGACACCGAGATCGGCGAGCGTGGGCGTACCCTCTCCGGCGGTCAGCGGCAGCGGGTCGCCCTGGCCCGGGCGCTCGCCGCCGACCCCGCGGTGCTGGTGCTGCACGACCCGACCACGGCGATCGACGCCGCCACCGAGGACCGGATCGCCGCCGGGGTGAGGAGACACCGGTCCGGGCGGAGCACGCTGCTCGTCACCTCCAGCCCCGCGCTGCTGGCCCGCTGCGACCGGGTGCTGCTGGTGGTCGACGGGTCCGTGGCGGCGGAGGGCCCGCACAGCGCGCTGGTGGCCGATCCCACGTACCGGTCGGCGGTGCTGAGCTGAGCACGCCGCAGTCGGCCCGGGGGCAGGTCACCCTGCTGCCGGTGGCCTCGACCCGGCGCACCTGGCGGGCCAGTGCCGCGTTGCTGCGTCGGCACCCCGGCCTGCTCGCCGCCACCCTGGCCACCCTGCTGGCCTCGGGGGTCGCGGTGGTGTTCGTGCCGGCCCTGCTCGGCCGGCTGGTCGACGCCGTCCGCGGGGCCGACGGCCTCCGCGCCCTCGACCTGCCCGCCCTCGACCTGATCGTCATCGGCCTGCTGGTCGCCCTGCTGGCGCGGGCCGTCTTCACCGGGCTCGGCGCAGTGCTGCTGGCCCGGCTGGGCGAGCAGGTGCTGGCGGCGCTGCGCGAGCGGGTGGTGCGGCGGGCCCTGGACACCCCGCTGGAGACCGTGGAGCGCGCGGGCACGGGAGATCTGGTGCAGCGTACGGGCGGGGACATCACGGTGATCTCCGAGGGCCTGCGGGTCGCCGTACCGGCGGTGCTGCTCGCCCTGATCGACGTCGCCCTGACCCTGGTCGGGCTGACCGTGCTGGACTGGCGGCTCGGGTTGGCCGGGCTCGCACCGCTCCCGATCTGGATCCTGACCACCCGGTGGTATCTGCGCACCTCCGGCCCGCGCTACGCCGCCGAGCGCGTCGCGGACGGCACGCAGACCCAGAGCCTGGTCAGCAGCCTGACCGGGGCGGCGACCGTACGCGCCTTCCGCGCCCAGGCCGCGCACCTGGCCCGGATCCGAACCACGTCCGACGCCGCGGTGGCGGCCGGCGTACGGGCGCGCACGACGTCGTCGCTGTTCGGCTTCGTGCTGAACGGTGCCGAGATGGTCGGGATCCTGTCGATCCTGCTGGCCGGCTTCTGGCTGGTCCGGTCCGACACGATCACCCTGGGCGCGGCGACCGCGGCGGCCCTCTACTTCACGCGGCTGTTCAGCCCGCTGATGATGATGCTCTACTCCCTCGACGAGGCCCAGTCGGCCGGCGCCGCGCTCGCCCGGTTGATCGGCGTCACGGACCTGCCGCCGCCGGCGGTGCCGACTGCCCCGCGAGAGCCGGCCGACGCATCGATCACGCTGGGCGAGGTGCAGTTCGGCTACGACGACGGGCCGGAGGTGCTGCACGGCATCGACCTGGCGCTGGCCGCCGGCGAGCGGGTCGCGGTGGTCGGCACGACCGGCGCGGGCAAGACGACCCTGGGCGCGATCGCGGCCGGGGTGCGGTCGCCGCGGCAGGGCGAGGTGCTGATCGGCGGCGTGCCGCTGGCCGAGCTCGCCGACCTGCGGCGGCACGTGGTGCTGGTGACCCAGGAGGTGCACGTGTTCGCCGGGACGGTGGCGGACAACCTGCGGCTGGCCCGGCCGGACGCGACCGACGACGAGCTGCGGGCAGCGCTGGCGTACGTCCGCGTCGATCTGGACCTGGCGGCCGTGGTCGGGCACGGGGCCGACGAGCTCGGCGCGACCCGGGCGCAGCAGCTGGCGCTGACCCGGCTGGTGCTGGCCGACCCGGACATCGCGATCCTGGACGAGGCCACCGCCGAGGCCGGCAGCGCAGGCGCCCGGCTGCTGGAGGCGACCGCCGAGCGGGCCCTCCGCGGGCGGACGGCGATCGTGATCGCCCACCGCCTGACCCAGGCCGTCCACGCCGACCGGGTGGTGGTGATGGACCACGGCCGGGTGGTCGAGACCGGCCCCCACGCCGCTCTGGTCCGCGCCGGCGGCCCGTACGCCACGCTCTGGTCCGCGTGGACCAGCGCCCGCTGACCCGCCGCCTCCCAGGGGAAGCGGGTCACTCCGCGGGTCAGGTCTCCGAGGCGACCACGTCGTGGCGGCCGGTCTCGGGCCGACGGTCCCAGGCCGGGGCGGCGGTGGAGCCGCGGACGACCAGGTGCGGGACCCGGTGCGGCAGGGGCGTCTCGGTGTCCTCCAGCACGTCGAGCACCACGGCCATCAGGTCGCGGCCGAGCTCGTCGAAGTCCTGGTGCACCGTGGTCAGCGGCGGAGCGAAGTGCGCCGCCTCCGGGATGTTGTCGAACCCGAGCACGCTGACGTCGTCGGGGACGCGTACGCCGGAGGCCGACAGGGCGTGGATCAGCCCGAGGGCCATCTGGTCGTTGGCACTGAACACGGCGGTGTAGTCGCGGCGGCCCGCGATCGCCGCCCCGAAGGCGTAGCCGCTGTCCGGTGTCCAGGTCCCTGACCCGGGACGCTCGGTGACCAGCCCGGACTCGGCCATCTGGTCCCGCCAGCCGCGCACCCGCTCCTCGGCGTCCATCGAGTCCTCTGGTCCGGCCAGGTGCAGGATCCGCCGGTGGCCGAGCTCGACCAGGTGCGCGACGGCGGCCCGGGCCCCGGCGTACTGGTCCATCGCCACGGTCCGGAACCGGTTGCGCCGGGTGGGGTCGACCACCACCAGGGGCACCTCGAGCTGCAGCGCGTAGACGGTCTCGAGCGCGGGGCGCCGGCCCGAGACGATCACCACCACCTCCACCGCCTGGTTGAGCAGGGCCTCGATCGTGGACCGCACCTCGTCGGTCCCGGGGTCGCCCAGGTTGGAGATGATCACGGTGTAGCGGGCGGCCCGGGCCGCAGCCGCGAAGCCGAGGACGGTGCTGGCCGGCCCGTAGTCCGGGGTGCCGGAGGTGATCAGCCCGATGTGCCGGGTCCGCCGCGTGACCAGCGCCCGGGCGGCGGTGCTCGGCCGGTAGCGGAGCTGGGCGATCGCGTCCTCGACCCGGGACCGCGTGCCCGGGCGCACACTGGGATGTCCGTTGATCACCCGTGACACGGTCTGGTGGGACACGCCGGCCAGGCGGGCGACGTCGAAGATGTTGGCGGCCCGAGCCCGCGCCTCGTCCCTAGCCACGTGGCTCGACTGACCTCCCGCTGACCCGTTCCGACAGCACCATCATGGCCCAGACCCGGCCCCGGTCCGGGACCGTGCGGTGAGGACCTTCTGCAGCACGATGAAGACCAGCAGCAGAACACCGATGAAGATCCGGGTCCACCAGGAGCTGAGCGTGCCCTCGAAGGTGATCATGGTCTGGATGGTGCCCAGCACCAGCACCCCGAGCACCGACCCGAGCACGAAGCCATAGCCCCCGGTCAGCAGCGTGCCACCGATCACCACCGCCGCGATGGCGTCCAGCTCGGTGCCGATGGCCGTCAGGCTGTAGCCCGACAGCGTGTAGAAGCTGAACAGGATCCCCGCCAGCCCCGAGCAGAAGCCGCTGACGACGTACACGCCCACCTTGGTCCGGGCGACCGGCAGCCCCATCAGGACCCCGGACTGCTCGCTGCCGCCCAGCGCGTACACGGTCCGGCCGAACCGGGTCGAGCGGAGCACGACGGCCGCGACCGCCACGACCACCAGTGCGACCGCGGCGCTGATCGAGATGTCGAGCTTGCCGCCCAGCGGGATGTCGGTCTGGGCCATGGCGACGAAGAAGGGATCGGTGATCGCGATCGAGCGGTTGCTGATGACGTAGCAGAGCCCGCGGGCCAGGAACATCGCGGCCAGCGTCGCGATGAAGGGCTGCACGCCGAAGACGTGGATCATCAGCCCCACCGCCAGGCCGAGGACAGACGTGGTCACCAGCACCAGCCCGACCACGACCAACGGGGGCCAGCCGGCCTGCAGCAGGCTGGCCGCGATCATAGTCGACAGCGCCACCACCGCGCCCACCGACAGGTCGATGCCGCCGGACAGGATGACGAAGGTCATGCCCACGGCGAGCACGATCAGGTACGCGTTGTCGACCAGCAGGTTCAGCACCGTCTCGGGGCTGACGAAGCCGGTGTAGCGCACGCCGCCGATGACGAACATCAGCACCAGGAGCACGCCGGTGACCAGCACGGGTCCGTACTTCGGGCTGGTCAGCACCCCGCGGGCCGAGGTGGTCAGCGTGGCGGCGCGGCCGAGCCGCGGCCGGGTGGCCGTTGCCGTCGCCATCAGGCCAGCACCTCCTGGTGGGTCCGCGCCAACCGCCGTCGGCGCCAGGCCACGACGGCGGCGCTGGTCCGCGGGGACTGGAGCAGGCAGACCGCCGCGACCACGGCGGCCTTGAAGACCATGGTAGCGATCGGCGGGATGCCCACGGTGTAGACGGTGGTGATCAGGGTCTGGATGACCAGCGCGCCGACCAGCGTGCCCGCCAGCGAGTAGCGGCCGCCCGCCAGCGACGTGCCGCCGATGACCACCGCGAGGATTGCGTCCAGCTCGATGAACAGCCCGGTGTTGTTGGCGTCCGCCGCGGTCTGGTTGGCGGTGAGGATGAGCCCGGCGATCGCGGCGCAGACCGCACAGAAGACGTACACCCCGACGGTCAGCCCGCGCGACTGGACGCCGGCCTGCCGGCTCGCCTCCGGGTTGACCCCGACCGACTCGATCAGCATGCCCAGGGCGGTGCGACGGGTGAGCAGCGCCGCGGCGGCGAAGATCAGCCCCGCGATCACGACCGCGACCGGAACCCCGAGCACGAAGCCCGCGCCGAGGACCTTGAACGCGGGTGAGTCCACCGTCAGGATCTGGCCCTCGGTGATCAGCATGGCCACGCCGCGGCCGGCGGTCATCAGGATCAGGGTGGCGATGATCGGCTGCAGGCCGAGCACGCTGACCAGGACCCCGTTCCACAGGCCGAGCAGCAGCGACACCCCGATCGCCACGGCGACGGCGACCGCGACGGTGGCCGGGCTGCCGGGGTCGGGGGCGTCCAGGATGATCGAGCAGGCCAGCGCGCCGGCGATGGCGCCGACGGCCCCGACCGACAGGTCGATGCCGCGGGTGGCGATGACCAGGGTCATGCCGACGGCGATCAGGAAGGTCGGGGCGCCGTTGCGGGCGATGTCGACCAGGCTGCCGAACAGGTGCCCGTCGGCGGTCACCTGGAGGCGGAAGAAGTCCGGGAACGCGACCAGGTTGATCACCCCCAGCACCGCCAGCATCACCAGCGGCCAGAACAGGCGGTGGCTCACCACTTTCGTCATGTCGTCGCGTTCCCTTCTCCCTCGTCGGGGGACCCGTCGGCGATGATCCCCAGGATCGCGGCGACGTTCAGGTCGTCGTTCTCCACGTCGGCGACCAGCCGCCGGTCGCGCAGCACGGCGACCCGGTGGCTCAGCCGCAGCACCTCCTCCAGCTCGGCGGAGATGAAGACCACCGACATGCCGTTCTCGGCCAGGTTGGCCACCAGCTTCTGGATCTCGGCCTTGGCCCCGATGTCGATGCCGCGGGTGGGCTCGTCCAGGATCAGCAGCCGCGGCGCCGTGGCGAGCCAGCGGGCCAGCAGCACCTTCTGCTGGTTGCCCCCGGACAGGTTGCGCACCAGGGCGTCGGGGTTGTCGGGGCGGATGTTCAGCGTCTGGATGTAGCTGGCGACCAGCTCGTCGACCCGATTCTTCGGCAGCCGGCGCAGCCAGCCGCGTTCGGACTGCAGGGCCAGCACGATGTTGTCGCGAACCGACAGGTCGGCGATGATCCCCTCCGCGCGCCGGTTCTCGCTGGCGTACGCGATCCGTTGCCGGAGGGCCGCGCGCGGGGAGCGGAACCGTCGGGGCGTGCCGTCGACGCTCAGCTGTCCGCGGTCGGGGCGGTCCACCCCGGCCACGATCCGGGCGAGCTCGGTGCGGCCCGAGCCCAGCAGACCGGCCAGGCCGACGACCTCGCCCTCGTAGATGTCCAGGTCGACCGGCTCGATCCGGCCCGTGCGGCCGAGGCCCAGGGCACGGAAGGGTGGCTCGAGCTGCTCGCTCTCGAAGGTCGCGGCCTGGGTCCGCTTCTCCAACGCCTCCAGCGTCGCGAGGTCGCGGCCGATCATCTTGTGCACCAGCTCGATGCGCAGCAGGTCGGCGGTGCGGTACTCCCCGACCAGCCGGCCGTTGCGGAGCACGGTCAGCCGGTCGCTGATCTCGTAGACCTGGTCCAGGAAGTGGGAGATGAACACGATGGCGACGCCGTCGTCCTTGAGCCGGGCGATCACCCGGAACAGCTCCTCCACCTCGTCGGCGTCGAGGCTCGAGGTGGGCTCGTCGAGGACCACCACCTTGGCCGAGACGTTGAGCGCCCGGGCGATGGAGATCAGCTGCTGCACGGCCAGCGAGTGGTCCCCCAGCAACGAGCCCGGGTCGAGGTCGAGGCTGAGGCCGGCCAGCAGCTCGCCGGCGCGGCTGCGCATGGCGCGCCAGTCGATGGCCCCGCGCCGGCGCGGCTCGTGGCCCAGCAGGATGTTCTCGGCCACCGTGAGGTTCGGCAGGAGGTTGACCTCCTGGTAGACCGTGCTGATCCCGGCCGCCTGGGCCTGGGCCGGGCTGGCGAAGCTCACCGGCGTACCGGCCAGGGTGATGGTTCCGCTGTCCAGCGGGTAGACCCCGGTCAGCGCCTTGATCAGGGTGGACTTGCCGGCGCCGTTCTCCCCCATCAGGGAGTGCACCTCGCCCGCGTACAGGCGGAAGTCGACGTCCTCCAGGGCCCGCACCGGCGGGAAGCTGATCGAGATGCCGGTCATCTCGACCACCGGGGTGGGCTCGGCCACGGGCGGCGGGTCGAGGACCAGCGGGGCCGCTGCGCTCATCGATGCCCTCCTTCCACTGAGTTGTCAGCG
>CAXTVE010000140.1:0-779 GCA_964247485.1 uncultured Propionibacteriaceae bacterium | reverse complement strand
CCCCCCCCCCCCCCTGACAGGTCGGACGGGTCAGTACTTGCGGTTCGGCAGCTCGGTCTTGGCCTGCTCGATGTCGAACTCCGACTCGTCGGTGAGGATCCGCTTCTCGACCGTCTCACCGGCCTTGACCTTCTTGACGATCTCCATCAACTGCGGGCCGAGGAGGGGCGAGCACTCGACGATGTAGTTGATCTTGCCGGCGGCCAGGGCGGTCATGCCGTCCTTGACCGCGTCCACGGTGATGATCTTGATGTCCTCGCCGGGCACCTTACCGGCGGCCTCGATGGCCTCGATGGCGCCGAGACCCATGTCGTCGTTGTGGGCGTAGATCAGGTCGACGTCGGGGTTGGACTTGAGCAGCGCCTCGGTCACCTGCTTGCCGCCGGCCCGGGTGAAGTCGCCGGTCTGGCTGGCGACGATCTTGTACTTCGGGTCGGCCTTGATGACGTCGGCGAAGCCCTCGGCCCGGTCGATCGCGGGAGCGGCACCGGTGGTTCCCTCGAGCTGGATGATGTTCACCTGGTCGGCGTCGGCGAACTCCTTGGTCACCCAGGTGCCGGCCTTCTTGCCCTCCTCGATGAAGTCGCTGCCGATGAAGCTGACGTAGAGCGAGTCGTCAGGCGAGTCGACCGCGCGGTCGGTCAGCACCACCGGGATCTCGGCGTCCTTGGCCTCCTTGAGCACGGTGTCCCAGCCGGACTCCACCACCGGCGAGAAGGCGATCACGTCGACCTTCTGCTGGATGTAGGAGCGGATCGCCTTGATCTGGTTCTCCTGCT
>CAXTVE010000139.1:0-7917 GCA_964247485.1 uncultured Propionibacteriaceae bacterium | reverse complement strand
CGATCGTCGACGACCCGGAGCGCGCGTACGCCGACCCGGCCGCGGTCGCCGCGCGCGGTCGGCGCGGGGCCCTGGTCGGCGACGTCGCGGTGATCACCGGCCGGCCGGCGCGGACCGCCGTGCGCCTGGGCGGGTTCGACCGCGTCGCCGGATTGGGCTCCATGCTCCTGCTGGGGCAGTACGGGGTCGAGCGGTGGAACGCGGTCGGCAACGAGTTCGTGCTGCCGCCCGAGCCGACCGAGGTTGCGGCGGCTGCCGCGGAGCTGCCCCGGCTGCTGGACGCGCTCGGGCTGGCCGAGGCCCGGGTGGAGCACAAGGGCCGCGCGATCGGCGTCCACACCCGGACGCTGGCCGATCCCGCCGCCGCCTTCGCCCAGCTCGAGGCTCCGGTGCGGGAGCTGGCCGAGCGGCACGGGCTGCGGGTGGAGCCGGGCAAGAACGTGTGGGAGATCCGCGGCGCCGGCGTGGACAAGGGCGACTCGCTGCGGTCGCTGGTCGCCGAGACGGGTGCACGGCAGGTGGTCTTCGCCGGTGACGACCTGGGCGACCTGCCGGCCTTCGAGGCCGTCCTGGCCCTCCGCGACGAGGGCGTACCCGGTCTGCTGGTCTGCTCGGCCTCCAACGAGGAGGACGCGCTGGTGTCGATCTCCGACGTCGTGCTGGACGGGTCGGGCGGGGTGGCCGACTGGCTCAGCGCCCTGGCCGACGCGATCGACGCGGCCGAGTGAGGGCGCTGCCTCAGGGCGTCTGGGTCGACTCGTCGCGCGTCTGCTCGGGCTGGTCGGTCCGCCGGTCGGACTCGGCCAGGATCGCCTCGGCCTGACCCTCGGGGTCCGCGCTGCCCGCGGCGATCTCCTCGGGCAGCAGGTGCGCCCGCTCGGCCACGCGGTGCTCGTCGGCTGGCTCGGTCATGGTGCCGAACCTAGTCCTCCTGCTGTCCTGCGGTATGGGCGGCCTCCAGTCGCCGCCGGGCGTCGGCCAGCGCGGCGACCGCAGACCGCTGCTGGGACTGGGCCTCGGCGAGATGGCGCTGGGCGGTGACCTTGTCGCGACGGGCCTCGATCCGTGCCGTGTCGAGGGAGTCCAGACGGTCGGCGGCCGCCTCGACGGCTCCCTCGGCATCGGCCAGCTCGAACTCGGCCTGCCAGTGCGCCGCCTCCGCGTCGGCGAGGTACTCCTCGGCCCGGCGTACGGGGTCGCGCGGGTGGCGTTCGGCCACCGGACCGGGGCCGCGGACGACCGGCGTCTGGTCGGTGACGTCCACCAGCTCGACGAGCTGCAGCCCACCGTGGCCCTGCCGCCGCCGCGCCAGCTCGTCCTCGACGGGCGGAGCCGGCCACTCGGCCGCCAGCTCGGCCCCCGGCTCGGACGGGGGTGGAGCAGCCCGCTCGTCCAGCAGACGGGACCGGGCCCGGGGACCGAAGCCGGTGTGCGAGAGCGGCCGCACCAGCCGTCCGTTGCGGACGGTCAGCGTGCCCGCGAGGTCGACCAGAGCCGCCTGCAGCGTCGCCTCGACCTCGGACAGCAGCGTGGCGGTCGGCCGCAGGCCGGCGCCCTCGGCCAGGGTGCGCGTACGCTCCATCAGCTCGGCGATCAGCTGGCGGCGTTGCTCGGCGAGCGTGCGCAGCTGGGCGTGGGCCAGCTCGTCCTGGGCATCGCGGAGGGAGCGGCCCAGCGTGGCGAGCCGCTGCATCAGGCCTGCGTCCCGGGCCAGCAGATTGACCAGCCAGGCGCTACGGGTGGGTCGGCGCAGCTCCTGCAGGCGGCCGGCGACGTCGGTGCTGCCGGCCGTCCGCGCCTGCCGCACCAGCTCGTCGCGGGCAGCGACGAACTCCGTCGGTGGAAGCACGTAGAGCTCACGAATGATCTCGTCCAGCTCAGGCCCCGTCATCTGCACCTCATCCGGCCGCCAAATCTAGCGGAGCGGGGCCGGCGCCCGCCGAGTGCGTCAGGAGGCGATGGCGAACACCACTGGGTCGTCCGCGGCGCAGCAGCCATCCGACACGTTCCGGCAGTCGATCACGAAGGTGTGCAGCAACTGGTCCGGGAGGTCGCAGGCGGGGTCAGTGCACTCGCGGGTGCGGTCGAGGTGGATGACCAGGGTTCCGTGGCAATGGTCGAGATCTCGACCGCAATCTGGACAGCTGCTCATGGAAGTGTTCTAGCAGCCGGCACGGGTCGGAGCCGGGATTGAACGGGGCGTGTCGTCCGTCTGTTCGATTCGGGGGTCAGCCGTGCTTCTTGGGCGGCCGGGCAGCCCGTCCAGCCGCGGCCGGCGCCTTGGCCTTCTTGGCACGGCGCGCCGGCTCGTCGGTCTGCGGCTGGGTGCCGTTCGCGCTCGTGCTCGGTCGTCGCTGCTTGGCCGCCTCGATGCTGGCCCGGAGGGCGCTCAGCAGATCGGGCGGGGTGGCCTCGGCGGCGGGCTGCGACGGCGCCGCCGGCGGCAGTCCGGCCGCCTTCGCGTCGATCAGCGCGCTCAGCGTCTCGCGGTGCACGTCCCGGTAGCGGGCCGGGTCCAGCTGCTCGTCGGACAGCGAGTCGACGAGCGCCTCCGCCATGGCCAGCTCCCGGCTCGGGGCCACCCACTCGTCGTCCTCGGCCAGGAACGGGAAGGTGGGCTCGCGGACCTCGTCCGGCCACAGCATGGTGACGAAGACGAGCAGGTCGCCCTGAACCCGCAGGGAACCGATGACCTCGCGGTTGCGCAGCCGCACCTTGGCGACGGCGATCCGGTGCAGCTTGCGCAGCGCGTCGCGCATCAGCCGGTAGGCGCGGGCGCCCTTCGGCTCGGGCTCCACGTAGTAGCTGCGGTCGAGGTAGATGGGGTCGATGGCGTCGGCCGGCCGTAAGGCGCGCAGCTGGATCTTTTGGGCGGGGTGGGCCGGCAGGGCCGCGAGGCCCACGGCGTCGAGGACGACGAGCTGCCCGGTGGCCGACTCGTAGCCCCGCCCGATCTCCTCGAAGGGCACCTCCGCCCCGTCGACCGAGCAGACCCGCTTGTACTGCACCCGTCCGCCGTCGTTGACGTGGATCTGATGGGAGGGCACGTTCTTGGTCTCGGTCGCGACGTAGAGCCGCACCGGGATCGTCACCAGGCCGAAGGAGATCGTGCCGCGCCAGACCACCCGCATCGCCGCATCCCTCCGAGTTGGCGGATCAATCGTTCCTACATTCTATTGTTCCCGCGGTCCGCGTAAATACCAGGGCTCACGGCTGCTAGATCCACCCCGATCAGGCCGGCGCGTGCGCCGCCGGTCGAGCGCGATGCTACCGGCGGGCCCGCTGCGCCGTCACCGGCGGTAGCGCCGTGGCACCATCCAGTGCCGCCCGAACTCGAGGTCGAAGCTCGCCGGCACGAAGGGGGCGTAGCCCCCGGCGGGGTAGTTCGTCAGCTCGCCGAACACGATGCGGTCCGGCAGGTCGTACAGATCGACCCGGACGAAGTCGGTCTCCGCGCCGAGGCGTTCGACGAGCTCCAGCATCGCGCCGAGTCGTTTCGGGCGGGCGACCCGCGCGCCGGCGGAGGGTCGCCCGGAACTGAGCCCCAGCTTCTGCCAGCTGGGTAGGTAGAAGTCGTCGGTGGGCCCCCGGAAGCGGCTGGTCACCACCTGGATGTAGCGGCACCGCCCGTGGAAGACGAAGAACTTGTAGTCCTCGGGGACACCGCCGTTCGCGCCCCTCAGCAACTCCTCGACCAGCAGGCGGCGGGGGACCCGGCCATACGCCCATTCCTGGTTCGGGCCACCGCCGAAGAGGTCGTCGAGCCACTCCGCGCACACCCGGGCGAGGTCCGCGGGCTCGAAGGCGCCGGGCCGGACCTGGCGGTAGGTCCAGGCCCGTCCGGGCTCGGGCAGCCGGTTGCCGGCCGGCGCCTGCCGTGACACCACGACGACCCCGCCGCTGCCGTGCGTCGGTTTGACGACGAACTCCTCCGGGAGGTCGAGGTCCGTCAGCCGAGCCGCGTCATCGAGGACGCCATGTAACCGCGGCAGGTAGTCCGCACCCACCGTGGCGGTCACGTACTCGCGGACGGCCGCCTTGTCCGCGAAGGTCACCACCAGCGGCCGATGATCCCGGAGCATCTTGTACCGGACCTTCTCGTTGAAGGTCCGCGGGCGCGACGTCTTCGCGAGGCGCCACAGGCGGACGAGGTGACTGCGGTCCCGCCACTGGACTTGGTCCAGCATCACGCCCCCTCTGAGGTCGACCGAATGCTCGGCAGTCCTGCTGCCGGACCCCGGGTCCGGGGTCACCTCACTCATCACTCATCCCCGCACGAGGAGACGACAAACAGCGGGTGGCTCGGCTGTTTGGGCGACACCGGTGGCGGACGCAGCCCGGACGTGCGGCCGGCAGTCCTGGCCTTCTGATCGCGGCCAGGAGCGCGGGGACCCCGAGACAAGAGATCGCCCTGCTGACAGCCAGCCCGACCGCACGGCGGCTCCCCGCCGGCGAGCGGGCGGGACGCAAGCACCCTAGGCGCCGAGCAGGGACCGTGCGGTCGCGACGTCTGTGACCAGCACGTTGACCCCAACCCCCGAGGACCGGTCGCGAGCAGCCGCACCGGTCGTCCGGGGCGATGGCGTTCCCGCTTTCCTGCACGAGCTGGGATGGGCGCGGTCCACGAGGCTGACCAGGGCATGGTCAGGGTGTCCCAGCTGGCTGAGACGGACCTGATGGCCGGGTCGAGCAGACTGCGCCGGATGGCCGGGGGTGCCGACCAGACCAGGGGCCGGCACGAGTATCGGGCTTGCGCCCGACCAACCCGGACAGCTCGCTCAGCAACCGGTTCGCTTCGACCTGTACCTCAGCCAGCCCCGATTCCGTCGACGAGCTGCACCACGGTGTCTGCACCGCTGGTCAGGAGCGGCCCGAAGGTGGTCGCTCGCCTTTCGTCATCTGACCCTGTCAACTGTGGTCACCGGATCGTCGTGGGCCGCATCATGCCGTGGCCTCGAGGGCGTTTGCCCGTGCGACCGACCCCAACCACGCCAGACTCGGTTTCGGCGAGCGGACGAACGTCTGTCGGTCGACGGCGATGAGCCCGAACGTTGGACGGTAGCCGCTGGCCCACTCGAAGTTGTCGAGTGCGCTCCAGTGCAGGTAGCCGAGCAACTCCACACCCTCCGACATCGCAGCGTGCACGTCGCGGAGGGCGGCATCGGTGTAGTCGATGCGGCGTCGGTCGTCGCCAGTCGCGATGCCGTTCTCGGTGATCATGACCGGGACGTGCTCGCTGATCTCCCAGGCATGTCGGATCCCGACGGCTGCTGCACCTGGAAAATACTCCCACCCGGTGAGGGTGCGCTCCTCTTCGCCGGCCAGCGGCGCCGGACCATCCGGGCCGATGGTCGTGCGGGTGTACGCCTGCACACCGACGAAGTCGTCTCCGCGGCTGCCCTCGAGATACCAGTCCTCCCGGGGATATGCGTACTCACGCAGCCGCCCATCAGCCCCGGGTTCGCCGTTCGACCGGAAAGCCTGGGTGGCCACCGTCCATCCCGACTTGATTCCGGCGGCTGAGTGCAGGATCTCGCGGGCCCTCCCATGCGCGGCTAGCAGGGATTCGCCGACCCGCTGGTTCGGTGCGGGCAGAGAGCCGGCCGTCAGCGTGACAGCGTCCTCGCCGCCGGCAAGCATGGCGGCAATGTTGGGTTCGTTGATCGTGCAGACATACTCGACACCGTCAAGGATCGGCAGGACCGCCTCGGTGTAGCGGGCGAACAACTCGGGTGATTCCGGGTTGAGCCAGGATCCGGTGTCGTGCACCCACCTCGGCACGGTGAAGTGCAGCAGGGTCACGACGGGTCTCAGACCGAGTTCGAGCGCGCAGTCGATCATCCGCCGGTAGTGGTCGAGCTCGGCACGCGATATGTACCCGCGCTCCGGTTCGATCCGGCTCCACTCGACGCCGAAGCGGTACGCGTTGAGGCCCGCATGGGCGAGCAGCTGCATGTCTTCGCGGTAGCGGTGGTAACTATCGACAGCATCGCCGCTGGGCTCGACGACCGGCGATCCGGCGGCGTGCTCCTTCACCCACCAGTCACTGTTGACGTTGTTCCCTTCAACTTGGTGCGCCGCGGTCGCAGCACCCCAGAGAAATCCGTCGGGGAACCGCAGCGGGTCAGCGGCCTGAGAGCGAGTGGTCATGACTGGCTCCTCGTGCTGACAGGTAGGGGGATGGCGTCGAGGAGTCGCTCGGTTTGTGGCTCAGCTGGATGCTGCACTACCTCTGCGGTCGGGCCTCGCGGGGGAACTCCCCCTCCTCGCAGCCGGCTGCTGTCTTCGCCGATCTCCAGTGGGCCGCCCCCGATGAGCATGGGTCCGATGATGCCGCAGCCACAACGCCCCGCGTCGCCCCGCATCAGCAAGAGTCCGGAGTCGGTCACGACGTCTCCCTCGGCCCGATGATGCCTTGTCCCCGGACTCGAGCTCTTCGCCGCCGGCGGCATCGACCGGCTGGCCGAGCCGGTCGCTGCTTGAAGAAGCCGATGGGTGAACGGGTCCAGGCCCCGGTTTCGGCCACTGCTCGGAGAGCAGGAGTCCGGGGACCCCTATCCTCACCCGTGAGCAGCCTCGGAGCCCTAGGGGCCCGGCTCAAGACCCACCAGAACGGGGACGATCCGTGAGACGAACGGCAGTTGTCACTGGAGGCTCGAGCGGCCTGGGAGCCGCGACGGCGAAGCGCCTGGCGGCCGACGGGGTCAACGTCGTGACCATCGACCTTGCCGGGGAGCCGTCCCATCGGCTCGACGTGACAGACGAGAGCGCTCTGCAGCGGGTCGCTCGACAGATAGGACCCGTCGACATCCTGATCAACTCCGCCGGAGTCGTCGGCCCCGGCGTGCCACTCGTCGAGACGACGGCAGCCGACTGGTCGCATGTGCTCAACGTCAACGTGCTGGGCGTGGTGGCCACCATGCGCGTGTTCGTGCCGGGCATGGTCGAGCGCGGGTGGGGCCGGGTCGTCAACTTTGCCAGCATGGCCGGCAAGGACGGCAACCCCAACCTCTCGGTCTACTCGGCGTCGAAGGCCGCGGTCATCGCGCTGACGAAGTCCGCCGGCAAAGAGCTCGGGACGACCGGAGTGCTCGTGAACGCGATCGCCCCTGCGGTCATCGCCACCCCGATGAACGCGACCACGGCGCCCGATGTCCTCGCGCACATCACCAGCCTGATCCCGATGAAGCGCGTCGGGCAGCCCGAGGAGGTCGCCGAGCTGGTGGCGTGGCTTGCGTCGGAGAAGGTGAGCTTCTCGACGGGTGCCGTCTACGACATCAGCGGCGGGCGAGCCACCTACTGAGCGGACCGGCGATCCCGGAGGCGGTCTGTCCGGGCGTTGCGGCTCAGCCCGTCAAGAGAATTGACGTCTGATGACCAGATATCTATGGTTCGGATGTGTCCGCCCACCCGTCCGGCCCTGCGCGAGAGTCACCTGAGCTCGCAGTAGTGGCCGGAGTCGGGGTGGCCGACATGACCCCGGCCGTCGGCATCTACGCGCGGCAGTGGGCCGCCGCCCCCCACGACGTGGCCACCGGGGTCCAGCGCCCGCTCTCGGTGCGGGCGGTCGCCTTCCTGCCCCAGGCGCCAGGCACGCCGACCGAGTCGGTCGACCCGGCGGAGGCCTTCGTGGTGCTCGCGCTGGACATCTGCGAATGGGTCACCGCAGACGACGAACGCGCCGTCCGCGATCGGGTGGTCGACTGCTGCGGGATCCGATCGGAACGGCTCTGGCTGCACTGCACCCACACCCACGCCGCCCCTCCGAACAGCCGGGTCCACGTGGAGCGGCCGGGTGGTCACCTCATCGACGGCTACCTGGAGCTGATCGCCGGCGCCGCCGCGGGCGCCCCGGCGCCGGCCCAGGCCGGGGGTGGGCCGGCGCGGCTGCGCGGGGGCGCCGGGCCGGCGGGCGTG
>CAXTVE010000138.1:0-7934 GCA_964247485.1 uncultured Propionibacteriaceae bacterium | reverse complement strand
GCGCCACCCAGAGCGGGGTGTCCGGCGCGGTGCCGATCGGGTCAACCACGGTCAGGCCGCGACGGCGCTACCGAGGCCGGCATCGGCCGCGACGACCAGAACCGCACGGCGCCGCCACCTACGTCCTCCTCGGAACCCTCCAGTTCGTACCGTGGTGTCGGCACCGGACCTGGCACCGCCACGCCGGCCGGATCCCGATCGTCGCTTGCCTGCTGTTCGCGGCCTCGGCATTGTGGATGACCCTGCTCTACCCGGCGAAGCCGGGCACCGGCGGCCCGCTCGCCGCCGGCCTAGCCAGTGGGCGAGACCCACCCGCCGGTCCTTTGTCCATAGGGGCGGACGACGGGTGCCGCAGCCTCGGCACTTGACGCCGACAGCACCGTTGCGTTTCGCAGGTCGCAGCCTGGCCTTCCCCGTTCTGGCTAACGTGCCGCCGACAGCCGACGCTGTCGCGGGGGGGAAGCCCCCACGTGATGTGCTTCACATCGCGTCGCCATACCCCGAACGGAGCTGAACTTGGAGCGCTTGAGATGAACACGGTCGAGATCGGCTGGGGGCTCACAGCGGTTCTCGCCGTGATGACCGCGGTTGCCGCCCTGCTTGTCAGTCGGTCCGGCCTCGGCCCGGGCCGGGACGTGCTGGTGACGGCCGTCCGCGCGGTGCTCCAGCTGGGAGCGGTCAGCCTGGTGATCGGCTTCGTGCTCGGGTCTCCTGGCTGGACCGTCGCCTTTGTGGCCCAGCTGGTGGTGGTCGCGGCCGGGACCTCGGCCAGGCGCATCACCGGCTCGTTGCGGCCGCGCGGCTGGGTGACGGCGGTGGCGGTGTTGGCCGGTCTCGTGCCCACCCTGGGGGTGGTTCTCGCCAGTGGGTGATCCCGGCCAGCCCGATCGCGGTGCTGCCGACGGCGGGCATTCTGATCGGTGGGGCGATGACCGCTACGACGTTGGCCGGTCGACGGGCCGGCGAGGAGCTGACGGACCAGCGCGGCGCTTACGAGGCGGCGCTGTCTGTTGGCCTGCCGCGCCGTGTCGCGGTGCACCTGTTGGCCCGGCCGGCCGCCGCGCTGGCCCTGGTCCCGGCCGGGACCAGACCAGGACGGTCGGTCTGGTCACGCTGCCGGGAGCGTTCGTCGGGGTCTTGTTGGCCGGTGCGCCACCCCTTCAGGCCGGCGCCGCCCAGGTGCTCGAGCTGGTCAGCCTGATGCTCACTCAACCATCTCGACCATGGTCACCGTCGAGCTGGTGGCGACCGGTGTACTTCAGCTACGGGGTGGGGCGCTGATCGAGTAGATCTCGCGGCCCCTCGTCGCCGTCGGTCGTCGAGCCGCCGTCGGTGTACCGACCCGACGTACTAGTACAAACTGCTGATTGTTTCTAGTCCGCGCTCTGCCGGACGCTCGAGTCAGAAAGCAGGACTCGACGAAAGGGAGAAGACGATGGCAAGCAGGTTCGGCAAGGCGGTTCGCCTGACCATGGCGGCGAGCGTCGCGGCGGGGTCGATGGCCCTGGCCACGGCCCCCGCGTACGCCAAGGGCGGCGACGACGGTCGGGGGGAGGCTCGCGGCACGTGCACTGGCGGCGGGGTCTGGAAGCTCAAGGCCAAGCACGACGACGGGCGCATCGAATACGAGTTCGAGGTGGACACCAACAAGGTCGGTCAGACCTGGAACGTGAAGGTGACCGACAACGGCGCCAAGGTCTGGTCGGGCACTCGGAAGACGGCTGCCCCCAGCGGCTCCTTCTCGCTGGAGCGCACCACGGCGAACCGGTCGGGCAAGGACAAGATCGTCGCCAAGGCGACTCGGGGCAAGGCCAGCTGCACCGGATCGGTGGTGGTGTGACGATGAGCGAGCGACGAGTCAAGCCGCTGCGGATCGCCGCCGTAGCCATCGGGGCGGCGATCGCCGTCACCCCCGCGGTGCTCGGTCTGGCCGGCAACCACAGCCTGACCGAGTCGGTGGCCTTCAGCGCACCGGCCCAGGCCGGGCTGATCCCGACGGCCGAGCCGGGAGACGACAAGGGCGGCCTACGCCCGCGGGGCGCCTCCGACGACAAGACGGCGAGGCCCACGGCAAGCCCGAGTGCCGGCGCCACGTCGCCATCGGGGGACGACAAGGGCGGGCTGCGTCCGCGCGGCGGCTCCGACGACACGTCGGCCAGCCCCAGCGCGCGTCCGTCGGCGAGCGACCGCGGGAAGGACGACACTGGGCGCCGTGACGACAGCAGGCGCTCGACGCGGGAAGCCGGTGCCAACCACGGCGCAACCCGGGAACCGGGCGACGACCACGGTGGCGCGCGCGAGCGGAGGGACGACCACGGTCGCACCCGGGAGGCCGGTGACGATCATGGTTCCGGCCGGCACGACGACTCCGGTCACCACTCCGACGACGACTGACCTGCTGCAGGATCGATGAGCACCTCGACGGACACTGCGGACGTGCAGAACGGTCCGGTCCCGTGGCGGGAGGTGGCCACGGGATCGGCCGTCGAGACGACAGACCCGCCGCTCGCCTCACGGCGGGTCTACCTGCAGGTCGGCCTGATCACCGCCGTGGTCGTGCTGGCTGTGGCGCTGCTCGGCTCGATCGCCAGCCAGCGGGTCGCCGAGCGGGAGGCGGTCAACGACGCCGCCCAGCGGGCGGGGGTGCTGGGCGACGCGGTCATCCAGCCGGTACTGGAGGACGGGGTGCTGACCGGCGACCCGGACGCCTTGGCCCGGCTGGACCAGGCGGTCCGGGCCCATGTCCTCGACGACTCGACGGTGCGGGTCAAGTTCTGGAGCGCCCACGGGCGGATCGTCTACTCCGACGAGGCTCGCCTGATCGGCGAGCAGTTCCCCCTGGAGGAGGAGGAGCTCGAAGTCCTGACCAACCCGGAGACCCGGGCCGACGTGTCCGACCTGGACGCGCCGGAGAACCGCTTCGAGGTCGGCCAGGGCAAGCTCCTGGAGGTGTACCGGCCGGTCTGGACCCCATCGGGGGAACCGCTGCTGTTCGAGACCTACGCGACCTATGACTCCGTCACCGCCCGATCGGGCGAGCTCTGGCGGGGCTTCGCCGGGATCACCTTGACCAGCCTGCTGATCCTCGTCGTCCTACTGCTGCCCATCCTGTGGCGGGTGCTGGACCGGCTCCGTCGGGCGCAGAGCCAGCGCGAGGCCGCCCTGGCCCGGGCGGTGGAAGCATCGGACATCGAGCGCCAGCGGATCGCGGCGACCCTGCACGACGGCGTCGTCCAGGAGCTGGTCGCGACCTCGTACGTCGTGTCCGGGGCCGCGCTCCGCGCCGAGCAGGGCGGCCAGCGCGAGCTCGGGCGCAATCTGCAGGACGCCTCCCAGTCCGTCCGCACCAGCATCGGTGGTCTGCGTTCCCTCCTGGTTGACATCTACCCGCCGAGCCTCGACCGCACCGGTCTGGTCGAAGCGCTCACCGACCTCGCCGCCGGGCCACACAGCCGAGACATCGACGTCAAGCTGTGGGTGCCGGAGGAGGTCGTCCGGCTGGACCAGGACGACGAGCGACTGATCTATCGGGTCGCACAGGAATGCCTGCGCAACGCGGTCCGGCACTCGGGGGCCCGCCAGATCTCCCTGACCCTGACCACGGAGGCGAACCGCACGCTTCTCGTCGTGGCCGACGACGGGGTGGGCTTCGACCCGGAGATTCTTACCAACCCTCCCGGCGGCCATTTCGGGCTCCAGCTCCTGGTCGACGCAGTGACCCAGCATCGCGGCCGGCTGCTGCTCCACACCGCGCCCGGCGCTGGCTGCCAATGGCTCTTGGAGGTGCCGCGCCCATGATCACTGTGCTCCTGGTCGATGACCACCAGCTGGTGCGGGCGGGCCTCAAGGCCTTGCTGGACACCGCCGACGACCTCGAGGTCGTCGGGCAGGCCGCGGACGGCGAGCAAGCCCTCACTCTGGCTCGCGCACTGCGCCCTGATGTCGTTCTGATGGACCTGTCCATGCCGGTCCTCGACGGGGTCGAGGCGACCCGCCAACTGCTCACCGAGCAGCCGGACGCGCGGGTTGTGGTGCTGACGTCGTTCTCCGAGACCGAGCGGGTCACCGAGGCCCTGTCGGCGGGAGCGATCGGCTACCAGCTCAAGGACAGCGACCCGCAGGACCTGATGGCGGCCGTCCGGTCGGCCGCGGACGGCCACGCCCCGCTGGACCCGCGGGTGACCCGCGCCCTGTTACCCGCCGCACGGACGGCGGGTCAACCCGTCGACCAGCTCAGCAATCGAGAGGCGGAGGTCCTCGCCCTGCTCGGCCAAGGGCTCTCGAACCTCCAGATCGCCCGCCGGCTCGCGATCAGTCAGCACACCGTCAAGGTGCACATCGCCAATGTCTTCCGCCGGATCGGGGTGAACGACCGAACCAGTGCTGCGCTCTGGGCCCGCGACCACCTGCCCGGCCCACCGACCCCCAGTCCCGGACGGGCGACGGGCGGCTGAGCCAAGAGTCGTACCGAACGCCGGCTACGAGCGCCCAGCTGGGTGGGCGGCGTCGACCGGAGCCCCGGGCGGACAGCGACTAGGCTTGCTCTGAAGGGGAGTAGTTCCGATCTGCGTCACTCCAGGTGGCGTGAGGTACGTCGACATACTGGTGCACCGCCGCACCCGGCGTACCGCCCGAGCGGTCAACACGGGTGAACGAGACCTTCGGCACAACCACTTGTGCCGAGGCTCACGGGCGTCGGCCACGATCCGGAAGTTCACGCTGTGTCCCCCTGGACCTTGCTTCTGCTCGCCGCCGGTGTCTCGGCCGACGCCTTCGCTGTCGCCCTCGGCAAAGGCCTCCAGCTCCGTAGCCGCATCTTCGCCCACGCCTTGCTCATCGGAGCAGCCTTCGGCCTTGCCCAGACGGTCATGCCGCTGCTGGGCTATCTGCTCGGTAGCACCTTCGCCAGCAGCATCGCCCCCTTCGACCACTGGGTCGCATTCGCGCTCCTCGCCCTGGTCGGCGGGAAGATGCTCTGGGATGCGCGTGCCGACGAAGACGAGGACGAGTCAACGGATCAGGACAACCTAGGAGGTCGAGAGCTGCTCCTGCTGGCCGTGGCGACCAGCATCGACGCTCTCGCCGTCGGCGTGTCCTTCGCCTTCCTCGACGTCTCGATCTGGATCGCCGTCCTGGCCATCGGCACCACCACGTTCACGCTGTCCTACCTGGCCGTTGTCACCGGCCACCGGATCGGGCGCCGGTTCCAGACCCCGGCCGAGGTGGCCGGAGGGATCATCCTCATCCTCATCGGCGCCCAGATCGCCGCCCAGCACCTGGGGCTGCTGTCGCTGGTCCGCTGAGCGTTAGCAGTTGCTGTCAGCCGGTCTGGGCAGCCAGTGATCATGGTTGGCCGCCGGTCGTCTACGACGCGATCTCGAGGGCCACGTCATCTCGAGATCCTCGAGGAGACGGCCCATGAACCCGTCTCCTCAGGTCTGAACCGGAACCTTAATCTATCGATCGGTAGTTGAAACGGGGGTCCACTCGCTTGTCAACCTTCAACGGGACGGGGGGGCGCTCAAAACCAGCCGCTAGTCCCCCACCGTGGCAGTGGCTTATCAGGCACGACCGCCCTTCCACCGATCGGTAGATAGCTGCTCGACACGGCCCGCTCCTGCCCGGCCACGATAAGGAGGACGAGATGACCGTCATGGCCGGCGACCTCACGACCAACGCTCTGGCCGACCCGCTCGGCATCGACTCAGCGCAGCCGGAGTTCGCCTGGCGCCTCGTCACCGACGAGACCGCCGTCGTGCAGTCCGCGTTCGCGATCCAGGTCGCCGCCGCCGAGGACTTCTCGACGCTGGTCTGGGACAGCGGCGACGTCGTGTCGGACCAGCCCTAGGGAGCGGTCTACGCCGGCCCGACGTTGGCATACCGGCGTCGGTACTGGTGGCGGGTCCGCGTGCGGTGCACGGTTGGCAACGGAGCGGACGAGCCGAGTACGGGGACCGAGACCACGTCGGAGACGACGGGTCTGCTCGTGCCATGGCTCGTGCAACGAAGTCGCGTCAACTGACGGGGTTTGCGGGGTCTGACGTGGGAGCAACCGCTGGTGAGGTCCTCTGTCGGGGCCCACACGTGCCGACCCAGCCGCCCTCCAGAGGCGGGAGCGCAGGTTCGAAATCCTGCCGGGGGCGCCAGCATCTGAATTTCGGTTCAACACCGGAAACCTGGTCGACGCACGTACCTGTTTCGGCGAGCCCTTGACCGGCAGCCCTCTGGTGACCTGACGTAGGTCCGCCAGACTGTGCGGATGACCGGCTCGCTGACGGAGCGCCCGCGCACCCGGCTACGCAGGCTGACCGCGTGGTACGCGACCCGCCGGGGCTGGCGCAGCATCCTGGTCAGCTGGCTGGTCACCCGGATCCTCGCCCTGCTGCTCTACGCCACCACCGAGCGGATCATCTCCGGCGACGTCTTCTACTACCACCGCAAGCTGGCCGCGCTGTTCGACGTCGGCCTCGGAGCGACGCTCAACGAGTACCCCACCCCGGTGGTCTGGATCCTGCTGCTGCCCTACGGCGCGACCGGCGGGTCGCGGGTCGGCTACTTCGTGGCGTTCCTCATCTTCATGCTCCTCCTCGACGCCGGCTACACCTACGCCCTCTACCGGGCCGCGGGCCGCCGGCACGACGCGGCGGTCGACTTCTGGCTGCTGTTCGTGCCGCTGGTCGGTGCGCTCGGCTACCTGCGCTTCGACATGCTGCCCGCGGTGCTGGCCGGTGGCGCCCTGCTCGCCGCACGACGCCGACCGTGGGTCACCGGCGCGCTGACCGGGCTGGGAGCAGCGATCAAGCTCTGGCCCGCGCTGCTGGTCCCGGCGTTCCTGGCCCAGCGGGCCGACCGCCGCCCGGCCGGGCTCGCCTTCGTGGTCGTGGGCTTCGGGCTGGCGGGGGTCAGCCTGCTGGCCGGCGGCTGGGCACGACTGTTCTCCCCGCTCACCTGGCAGTCCGACCGTGGCCTGCAGATTGAGTCGGTGTGGAGCGTCCCGCTGATGGTCGCCCGCGCCGTGGACCCCGACACGTGGACCGTGGTGATCTCGCGCTACCAGGCGTACGAGATCTTCGGCCCGGGCGTGCCGCTCTGGCTCGGGGTCAGCAACGCGGCCACGGTGGTCGGCCTGGTGACGCTCACGGTCCTGTACGTCCGGGCTTTCCGGCACCCCGGGATCGGCCCGGTGGCGGTCGCCTTCCTCGTGCTGACCACCGTCGCGGTGATGATCGTGTCCAACAAGACGCTCAGCCCGCAGTACGTGCTCTGGCTCGGCGGCCCCGGCGCGGCCCTGCTGCTGCTCCGGCACGGCAGCACCCCCGTGGAGCGGACGACGATCCGGCGGACCGCGTACGCCCTGCTCGCCCTGGCCCTGCTGACCCACCTGGTCTATCCGGTGTGCTACCCCGGCCTGCTCGGCTGGCTGGGCCCGGAGCAGATCGGCGTGGCCACGGTGGTCACGGTGCTGCGCAACCTGGCCCTGCTCGCCTTCACCGGTTACGTTGGGCGGCAGGCGTGGCGGGCCACCGGTGCTGGACAGCGCGCAACGGGCGATGGATGATCGCAGTGGATCCCCAGCAGCTTCAACCCCTGTGCCCCGGTTGAACCGTCGAGTCTGGGTAGCCTGGACAGGGCCCGCCGGGCGTGATCGCGAGGTTGGGCCGCAGGCGGGTAAGCCCGCGAGGCGAGACCAGGAGGAAGTCAGCGGTGGCCATCGTGCCCGACCAATCAGCGCCCAACGCCCTCGAGGAGGACTTCGGGGCCAATGACTGGTTGCTGGAGGAGATGTACGAGCAGTACTCCGCCGACCCCGCTTCGGTGGACGCGGCCTGGGTGACGTACTTCGAGACCCATGGCGCCCCGGGCGAGGCGAACGGCCAGGTGGCCAAACCGGCCCGGGCCGCGGAGAGCGGCACGACGGCCGACTCCTCCCCCAC
>CAXTVE010000137.1:1997-7977 GCA_964247485.1 uncultured Propionibacteriaceae bacterium | reverse complement strand
CTGCAGGTCCGGCCGCTGGCCGGCGAGCCCCGGCCGGACCGGGTGCCGCCGCGTACCGAGGCCGGGCTGATCGTCACCGACGACGTCGTGCCGGTGGCCCGGCAGCGCGTGGCCGCGTACGCCGTGGTGCTGTCCGCGCGCGGGCTGCTGGCCACCGAGTACTCCACGCAGACCGCGGTACCCGGCCGCTGGGGGATGCCCGGCGGCGGGCTGGACGACCACGAGGCGCCGGTGGACTGCGTGCGGCGCGAGGTGACCGAGGAGACCGCCCAGCAGATCGAGCTCGGGCCGCTGACCAAGGTGCAGACCGGCCACTGGATCGGACGGCTCCCCGGCGGCCTGGTCGAGGACTTCCACGCCGTCCGCCTGGTCTACCTGGCCCGCTGCCCCGACCCGACCGACCCGGTCGTACTGGACCGCGGCGGCAGCACGGCCTCGGCCCGCTGGATCGACCTCGACGCCTGGACGAACCTGCCCTGGACCCAGAACTGGATGCTGATCCTCACCGAGCTGCTGCCCAGCGCCGACCGCTGACCCCGTCAGGGCCCGATGTCGCTCAGCAGGTCCTGGCGGGTGAGCACGCCGACCGGCTTGCCGTCGTCGAGCACCAGCAGCGCGTCGCCGTCCACCAGCACCTCCACCGCACTGGCCACCGGCTCGGTGGCCCCGATCATGGGCAGCGGGTCCTCCATCGCCGCACTGACCCGGTCGGCGGGCCGGGCCTTCCGGGCGAACAGCGCCTCGAGCAGGCCCCGCTCGCTGACCGAGCCGACGACCTCGGCCGCCATCACCGGCGGCTCCGCCCGGACCACCGGCATCTGGCTCACGCCGTACTCCCGCAGGATGCTCACCGCCTCGGCGATGGTCTCGCTGGGGTGGGTGTGCACCAGGGTGGGCAGCGCCCCGGACTTCTCCCGCAGCACGTCCCCGACCACCCGCTCCGCCGCCGCCCGGGCGCCGAAGCCGTAGCGGCTCAGCCAGGTGTCGTTGAAGATCTTGCCCAGGTAGCCGCGACCGGAGTCGGGCAGCAGCACCACCACGACCGCCGCCGGGTCGTCGATCTCCGCCGCCAGCCGGACGGCGGCCACGGCGGCCATGCCGCAGGAACCGCCGACCAGCAGCGCCTCCTCGCGGGCCAGCCGCCGGGTCATGGCGAACGAGTCGGCGTCGGACACCTCGATGATCCGGTCGGCGATCCCCCGGTCGTAGGTGGTCGGCCAGAAGTCCTCCCCCACGCCCTCGACGAGGTAGGGCCGGCCGCTGCCGCCGGAGTAGACCGAGCCCTCCGGGTCCGCGCCCACGATCTGCACCGCCCCGCCGGACACCTCCTTGAGGTAACGGCCGGCTCCACTGATCGTGCCGCCGGTGCCGATCCCGGCCACGAAGTGGGTGATCCGACCGTCGGTCTGAGCCCAGATCTCCGGGCCGGTGGTCTCGTAGTGGCTGATCGGGTTGTTGGGGTTGCTGTACTGGTCGGGCTTCCAGGCGCCTTCGATCTCGCGGGTCAGCCGGTCGGAGACCGAGTAGTAGGAGTCGGGGTGCTCCGGCTCGACCGCGGTCGGGCAGACGACCACCCGGGCCCCGTACGCCGCCAGGACGTTGCGCTTGTCCTCGCTGACCTTGTCCGGGCACACGAACACGCACGAGTAGCCGCGGGCCTGCGCGACCAGGGCCAGTCCGACGCCGGTGTTGCCGCTGGTGGGCTCGACGATGGTGCCGCCGGGCTTCAGCGAGCCGTCCTGCTCGGCCGCGTCGACCATCCGGACGGCGATCCGGTCCTTCACCGACCCGCCGGGGTTGAGGTACTCCACCTTGGCCAGCACCAGCGGCGCGGCCCCGTCGGTCACCTGCGACAGCCGCAGCAGCGGGGTGTTGCCGACGAGCTCGATCAGGTTGTTCGCGTACTGCACGCTGCGAACTGTAGTGCCGCCGGCAACGCGGCAGGGCCGCCACCTCCGAGGAGGTGACGGCCCTGTGCGTTGGTCGTGCGGGACGGCCTACCGGCGGAGGTAGGACAGCAGGCGCAGGATCTCGATGTAGAGCCAGACCATGGTGACGGTCAGGCCGAAGGCCGCCCGCCAGGACTCCTTGGCCGGGGCCCCCATCGCGATGCCCCGCTCGACGTAGTCGAAGTCGAGCACCAGGTTGAGCACGGCGAGCACCGCGCCGAGGAGGGCGACCCCGACGGCCAGCAGGCTGACCGGCCCGGTCCCACCGTCCCGCAGGCCGAGGTTGAACCCGGCCAGCGACAGCACGAAGTTGAGCAGCATCGCCGCGGCGAACGCAATGGTCGCGATCACGACGATCTTCTGGAACTTCGGGGTGACGCGGATGTTGAAGAACTTGTACGCGCCCAGCGTGACACCGGCAGCCGCGAACGTGGCCAGCACCGCCTGCGCGACGATGCCCGCGTACAGGAACTCGAAGTACTTGCTGATCATGCCGATGAAGATGCCCTCGATGACCGCGAAGGCGAGCACCAGGCCGGGGCTGACGGCCCGCCGGAAGATGACGACCAGCGACACCACGAAACCGACCAGCGCGGACAGGATCAGCGCCGGCATCATCAGCTCGACCGGGATGAGCTTCCACGCGGCACCGGCGCTCAGCACCAGCGCGGCCATCGTGATGGCGGTCTTGGTGACCACGTCGTCGAAGGTCATCCGACCCTCGGGCGTGGTCTGGACCGGCCCCTGACCCGGGTACTGCTGGTAGCCGTACGGGTCCTGGCCGTACTGCGGTGCTGCGGGTGTGAACGCGTCCTTGCGGGAGAGGACGGGGTTCGAACTACGCAACATGAATGAACTCCTCCTACGGGCGCGCACCGCGGTGGTGCACTGCCTTCAGTGTACGTAACGACCGGGCCCAGTGGTCTGTTCCGCTCGGACCGACGCGTGGGTTGCGACCCCTGACGCGTGGGTACCCTCGCGGTACGAGGCGTGGGAGTGGGCCGGGCCCGGCCGCCCAGGGACGAGGTGTCGCCATGCTGATCATCGGCTTCGGAGTGCGGGAGATCCTGCTCTCGACCCTGTTCTTCGCCTGCGAGACCTGTGGGAACCACGCGGCGCACCAGCTGACCAGACGGAGCCGTCGGTTCTCGCTGTTCTTCATCCCCCTGTGCTCGGTCGGCACGAAGTACCTCGACAGCTGCGCGGCCTGCGGTCGGGTCCTCGAGATCAGCAGGGAGCAGGCGGAGGCGGCGGCCCGACAGGTCGGCCCGGACCTGCGCTGACCAGGTCGCCTGGGCGGCGCTCGTACAGTGGATCCCACGCGTCGGAAGGACTCTGCGATGGCCAACCACTCAGGCAGCGCGAACAACCGCGGATCGAAGGCCGACCTGCGCGCCAAGGTCCGGCTCGAGCTGGACAGGCTCCGGGACCTGGTCCAGAAGGTCTCGCTCGAGGAGATCCGCCAGGGCGAGTGGTTCGCGAAGCTGCTCAGGTACTCGCTGGACTCCTACGCCAACGAGGTCGACGCCACCGCCTTCGACCGGTTGTACCCCGGCCTCTCCCCCGCCGAGCGGATTCGGGCCCGGATCGAGCTGGCCGCTCGCTTCGCCAGCGTCGGCGGGGGGCTCACCGCCGGCGCCTACACCGGCGCCCTGGCGGCCACGGTCGGTTCCCGGGGCACGGCGTCGCCGGTCACGCTGCCGGCCGCCGGCGCCAGCTTCGTGCTGGACATGCTGTTCGCGTCCAACCAGCAGCTCCGGCTCGCCTACGACATCGCCGTCCTCTCCGGGGTGCCCCTGGACCTGGAGGACCCGGAGGATCTGTGGAAGCTGATTCGGGTGGCGTTCGTGATCCAGGGCCGGGCCGAGCGCTGGGAGGCCCTCGGGGCCAAGGCCCCGCCGACGATCCGACCGATCCTGTTGAAGATCCTCGCCGGCGACCCGGACGCAGCCACCCGGAGCCTGCCGGCCATGGGCCGGTTCCTGCTGCAGCGCCACGTGGTCAAGTTCGCGATCCCGGGCATCGGGGTGCCGCTGTCCATCGCCGTCAACTACTGGTCGGCGCACGCAGCCGGCGCCCAGGCGGCCGGCCTCTTCGGTCGGGAGGCGCGGATCATGGAGACCGCCCGCCGGATCGCGCGGCCCTCGGTGGAACCCACCGAGCTGCTCTGGGTGCTCTGGCTGATCGTCCAGGCCGACGCGGTGGTGCACGAGAACGAGCGCCTGCTGCTGAAGCACGTCACCGCCCTCGTCGGCGACCTGGACAGCGAGCTGTCGGCGCTCGCCGGCCTGGACCGGACCATCGACTTCGACCTGAGGTCGGCGGTGTCGGTCCCGGACTTCGTGAGCCGGGACAAGGAGGCGCTCTACGCCGCCGGGGTGGCCGCGGCGGCGGTGGACGGCAGCGTCGACCCCAACGAGCTGTCCCGGTTGCAGAAGATCGCCGAGCACTGCGCGGTGCCGTTCGATCCCGCCGCGGTGCGCCGGCTGGCCGCCGAACAGGCCAGGGCGGGTTAGCCGACCCGTGCCCCCGATGGGATTCGAACCCATGCTGGAGCGGGTTTAAGCCGCCTGCCTCTGCCGTTGGGCTACGGGGGCGTACGCCGCTGCGATCCTAGTGGCCGGGCTCCGGCAGGTAGGTCTTGCGGCTGAAGACCGCATGCGCGCCGGTCACCCGGTCCAGGAACAGCAGCCCGGCGCAGTGGTCGATCTCGTGCTGCAGCGCGCGCGCCTCGAAGGCATCGGTGGTGATGCTCACCGGCTCGCCGGTCAGCGGCAGCACCCCGGACACGGTGATCCGCGTCGCCCGCTTGACGTCGCCGGTGAGGTCGGGCACCGACATGCAGCCCTCGCGGCCCTTCTCGTAGCGGCTGGCCGCGCTCACCTCGGCGTTCACCAGGACCAGCAGCCCGTGCCGGGTCCGGGCCTTGGGATGGTCGGTGACGTCGACACAGAAGGCCCGGCCCGCAACACCGATCTGCGGCGCGGCCAGTCCGACGCACCCCGGCGACACCCGCATGGTGGCGACCAGGTCGGCGCACAGCTGACCCACCTCGGGGTCGGTCGGGTCGAGGCGGGGACCCGCCCCCGAGAGCACCGGGTCCGGCGCCCGGACGACGTCGCGTACGCGGCCCTCGGGCAGCACGGGCAGGGTCAGCGTCACAGGTCGTCGTTCTCGACCGGGTGCAGCGCCACATCGACGCCCAGTTCCGCCGCGGCGCCGGTCAGGGCGGCCTGCAGCGACGTGACGTCCGCCCCCGGCGGCAGGTCGACCTCGGCGACCAGGACGTAGAGGTCCCCGGCCAGCCGGGTCGTCAGGTCGGTGATGTTGCCGCCCGCTTCGGCGACCGTCCCGGCCAGCCGGGCGACGATGCCGAGCCGATCGGCGCCGTGCACCGTGACCAGGTGGGTGGACCCCACGGGTGCGGGCCGGTGCTCGTCGGGCACCGGGCGCACGGTGACCGACAGCTGGGGGTCGACGGCCGCGACCAGGGCCCGCTCGACCTCGGCCGGAGCGGCGTCCCCGGCGCAGACCAGGGTCATCGCGAAGTGCCCGCGGAGCAGGGTCATCGAGGAGTCCTCGAGGTTCATCCCGTACGCCGACAGCACCTCCGCCGTCTGCGCAATGAGGCCGGGCCGGTCGTGCCCGACCACCGTGATCGCCAGCGAATCCACCCGCGCATTCTGCCAGGGGCCGGGCGCGTGCACCGCCACCTGAGCCTGCCGCGCCCGCGGGGTTCACGGCATCGGCTCGTCGCTGGTGCTAGCGGGCCAACAGCTCCAGCGCGATGCCGTCGAGGATGTCGGCCTCGCTGACCAGCAGGCCCGGGACCGGCGTACGCGCGGCGACCCGGGACGCGATCAGGGTGCCGCCGGTGATCACGTCGGCCCGGCCCGGATGCATGGACGGTAGCGCCCGGATCTGCTCGACGGTCATCGTCTGCAGTCGCTCCGCCCACGCCGCGACCTCGGCGAGCGGGATCAGCGACCCGTGCACGCGGGCGCGGTCGTAGGTCGGCAGCCCGAGGTGCC
>CAXTVE010000137.1:0-1987 GCA_964247485.1 uncultured Propionibacteriaceae bacterium | reverse complement strand
GTACCGACGTCGGCGAAGTCGACGCCCGACCGGTCCAGCAGACCGTCGATGTACGCGGTCGCCGCGGCCACCCGGTCCGCCGCCGGCGGGCCGGCGCCGAGGTACCGCTCGGTCATCCGGACCGAGCCGACGTCCAGCGACACCGCGGACTGCACCGCCCCCGCCCGTGAGCCGGCGATCAGCTCGGTCGAGCCGCCACCGATGTCCATCACCAGCACCGACTCGGCGTCGGGCCGCACGCCGCTCAGCGCACCGGTGAAGGACAGGCGGGCCTCACGGTCGCCGGTGATCACCTCCGGGGTGACGCCGAGCCGCTGCCGGATCCCGGCGGAGAACTCCTCCCGGTTGCGCGCGTCGCGGGCCGCCGAGGTGGCCACGAAGCCGATCCGCTCGGGCGGCACCCGGGCCGATCGGACCAGGTCCGCGTACGCGTCGACGACGGTGAAGGTGCGGGCCAGCGCGTCCGGGTGGAACTCCCCCGCCGCGTCCACGCCCTGGCCGAGCCGGACGATCTCGGTCCGCCGCTCGACCTCGGCGAGCCCGCCGCCCGGGCCGGCGTCGGCGATCAGCAGCCGGATCGAGTTGGTGCCGCAGTCGACGGCGGCCACGGCGGTCACTCGCTCACCTCCAGGCAGGGCCGGACCCAGAACTCGCCGAGCGCGTCGACCGTCTCGTCCCCGAGCGGGTTGATTCCCGGCCCGGCGGCGAGGGCGTGGGCGGCCAGCGCGTGCAGGCACTTGACCCGGTCGGGCATCCCACCGGCGCTGACCCCGGCGATCTCCGGCACCCAGCCGAGCTGCTCCCGGTCGTGCAGGTAGTGCTGGTGTGCCCCGCGGTAGCGGTCGGCGAGCTGGCCGTCGTGCTGCAGCCGGGCGGTCATCTCGGCCATCACCCCGCTCGCCTCGAGCGTCGAGCAGGCGGCGGTAGCCCGGGGGCAGGTCAGGTAGTACGTGGTGGGGAAGGGCGTGCCGTCCGGCAGCCGGGGCCGCGTCGCCACGACTGCCGGCTGCCCGCAGGGGCATCGGGCCGCGACGCCGGCCACCCCGCGCGGGGCCCGCTCCAGCTGGGTGGTCAGCGCCACCTCGTCGGCGGCCGTCATGGGCTCGAGCATGGCCGCCATTGTGACAGCCTCCCTGGCTAGGCTGCCGGGCATGGCATCGGCCGGTGGAGTCGCGGTGGTGGGCAGCATCAACGTCGACCTCACCGCCTTCGCCTCGCCGGGGCCGCGACCGGGCGAGCCCGTGCTCGGCGACCGGTTCTCGATGGTGCTCGGCGGCAAGGGGGCGAACCAGGCCCTGGCCGCCGTCCGTGCCGGTGCGCCGACGGTCATGGTCGGTGCGGTCGGAGCCGACCCGTTCGCTGAGCTGGCGCTGACCGGGCTCACCGAGGCCGGGGTCGACACCTCGGCCGTGCTGCGGGTCGACGGTCCGACCGGTCTCGCCCACATCAGGGTGGACACGGCCACCGCGCAGAACGACATCGTGCTGCTGGCCGGCGCCAACCACCGGCTCACCGCGGACGCGGCCGAGCAGGCCCTCCGAGCGGCCCGGGGCCGGATCTCACTAGTCCTGATGCAGCTGGAGACACCGGTCGAGGTGCTCCAGCGGGTCGCCGCCCTCGACCTCCCGCTGGTCTTCGACCCGGCCCCCGCCCCCCCGGCGCCGCTGCCCGAGGAGATCTGGGCGGGGGTGCTGCTGACCAAGCCCAACGAGCACGAGGCGTCGACGATCACCGGCGTGGGGGGGGCGGCCCCCCCCCCCCCCCGCCCCCCCGACGCCGGCCGCTGGTTCCTCGACCGCGGCGTACGCACCGCCGTGATCACGCTCGGCGCCCAGGGGGCGGTCGTGGTCGAGGCCGGCACGGTGACCGAGCTGCCCGCCCACCGGGTGGACGCGGTCGACACGACTGCGGCCGGTGACGCGTTCACGGGTGCGCTCGGGGCGGCCCTGAGTCAGTCGCGGCCGCTGCCCGAGGCGCTCCGCCGGGG
>CAXTVE010000136.1:0-8170 GCA_964247485.1 uncultured Propionibacteriaceae bacterium | reverse complement strand
CATAGCTCAGCTGGTTAGAGCGTCTGTCTTACAAACAGGAGGCCGGGGGTTCGAGCCCCTCTGCTCCCACCGCGGCCGGGGGTCGGGCTCAGCCGGCGCGCTCGGCGAGGAACACCGGGATCAGCCGCTCGGTGTTGCGCTGGTAGTCGGCGTACGGCGGGTAGGCCGCGACGGACCGGTCCCACCACTCCTGGCGTTCGTCCCCCTCGAGCTCGCGGGCGACGGCGTCGAAGGGCTCGGGCCCGTCCTGGACCTCCAGCTGGTCCGGGTAGGCCTTCAGGTTGTGGTACCAGTCCGGATGCTCGGGTGCGCCGCCCTTGGACGCGACCATCGCGTACGCGCCGTCGTGCTCGACCCGCATCAGCGCGAGCTTGCGGACCTTGCCGCTCCGCGCGCCGCGGGTGGTGAAGATCGCCACCGGCAGCCCGGTGTCGCGCAGGGTGTTGGCCTCGCGGCCGCCGGTCGCCTCGTAGCGCTGCACCTGCTCCCGGACCCAGTCCGCCTTGCTCGGCTCGTACTCCCCTTCCACAGGCATGCGGCCAGCCTAGGTGGTCGTGACCACTACGCAGCCACCTGCGCCAGCACGTCGGCCAGGTCCCGCGCCTCGCCGATCCCGTTGACCACCCGCCAGGTCACGATGCCCTCGGCGTCCAGCACGAAGGTGCCCCGGAGCGCGCATCCGGCGGTCTCGTCGAAGACCTGGTACGCCCGGGCGATGGCCCCGTGCGGCCAGTGGTCGGTGAGCAGGTCGAACCCGATCTGCTCGGCGTCGGCGTACGCACGCAGGGTGAACATCGCGTCGCAGGACACCGCCAGCACCCGTACGCCGGCGTCGACGAAGCGCTGATGGTCGTCCCGGACCGCGGCCAGCTCGCCGCGGCAGATGCCCGAGAACGCCCACGGATAGAACAGCACCACCACCGGCGCCCCCCGCAGGGACGACAGCGTCACCGGCTCGCCGTGCTGGTTGCGGGCCGTGAAGTCCGGGGCCGACTGGCCGACCACCCCGGTCATCGCCGCGACCCCCGCGGCCGGACCAGCTTGGTGGCGGACCAGTTCGCCGAGACCGCTGCGCTGTTGGTCAGGGCGAGTCCGGCGGTGACGGCGGCCTCGGCCAGGTCGGCGGCGTCGACGTACCCGTCACGGCCGACCTTCGGGGTCATCAGCCAGATGTAGCCGGTGTCGGTCAGGTCGGTGAGCGCGTCAACCAGCCCGTCGACCAGGTCGCCGTCGTCCTCCCGCCACCACAGCAGCACCAGGTCGACGGCCTCCAAGGCGTCCTCGACCATCTCACCGTCGACCGCGTCCTCGACCATCGCGCGGACGTCCTCGTCAGCGTCCTCGTCCCAGCCCAGCTCCTGCACCACCAGGCCGGGCGTCAGGCCCAGTTTGATCGCAAGGCTCCGCGGCTCCTCCGCACCTACTGTCGAGCTCACCGACGACGCTCCGCACTCCTGTGACCGATCGGTCGCCCCTGCTCGGGCGGCCTGCCTAGGGGGCAAAGACTGCCAGAGGTGGCTGGCCCGCGTAACCCCGCGGCCCGGATCGGACCAAAGTTGGCCGCGGCCCGGGGCCAGGCGGGTCAGCACGCTGCCGGAGGAGTTCGGCCAGGTGACAGGATGGAGAGGCGCGTACGCGCGACCGCGGTCGGCGCGCACCCTGTCGCCGGCCGAGAGACCAGGAGGTGTTGCATGGCCACGCCGGGACCCCGACCAGCCATCACCGCAGAGGGCCTGCCCAGTCAGCTCCCCGACATCGACCCCGACGAGACCGCCGACTGGCTGGAGTCCCTGGACGGGCTGCTGGACGACAAAGGCAAGAACCGGGCGCGGTTCATCATGCTGCAGCTGCTGGCCCGGGCCCGCGAGCGCCAGGTCGGCCTGCCCGCCCTGCGCAGCAGCGACTACATCAACACCATCCCGCCGGAGTCGGAGCCCTGGTTCCCCGGCGACGAGCACATCGAGCGGCGCATCCGGGCCTACATCCGGTGGAACGCCGCGATCATGGTCAGCAAGGCCAACCGCAAGGGCCTGGAGGTCGGCGGGCACATCGCCACCTACCAGAGCGCGGCCAGCCTCTACGAGGTCGGCTTCAACCACTTCTTCCGGGGCAAGGACCACCCGGGCGGCGGCGACCACGTCTTCATCCAGGGACACGCCTCCCCCGGCATCTACGCCCGGGCCTACCTCGAGGGCCGGCTGACCGCCGACCACCTGGACGGCTTCCGCCAGGAGGTGTCGCGCGGCCGGGGCAACGGCCTGTCCTCCTACCCGCACCCGCGGCTGATGCCGAGCTTCTGGGAGTTCCCGACCGTCTCGATGGGGCTGACCGGGATCCACTCGATCTACCAGGCGCGGTTCAACCGCTACCTGCAGAACCGGGGCATCAAGGACACCTCCGGTCAGCAGGTCTGGGCCTTCATGGGCGATGGCGAGATGGCCGAGCCCGAGTCGCTCGGGGCCATCCGGGTCGCGTCCCGGGAGGGCCTGGACAACCTCACCTACGTGATCAACTGCAACCTGCAGCAGCTGGACGGCCCGGTGGTCGGCAACGGCAAGATCGTGCAGGAGCTGGAGTCGTTCTTCCTCGGCGCCGGCTGGCACGTCATCAAGGTGCTGTGGGGCCGCGACTGGGACCCGCTGCTGGCCGCCGACAAGTCCGGCGCGCTGATCAACAAGATGAACACCACCCCGGACGGGCAGTACCAGACCTACCTGGTCGAGGACGGCGCCTACATCCGCAACAACTTCTTCTCCGACCCCAGGCTGCAGCGGATGGTCGCGAACATGTCCGACGAGGAGATCAAGGTGCTCTCCCGCGGCGGCCACGACTACCGCAAGGTGTACGCGGCGTTCAAGGCGGCGTCGGAGCACGTCGGGCAGCCCACGGTGATCCTGGCCCAGACCGTCAAGGGCTGGACCATCGACGCCCTGGAGGGCAAGAACGCCACCCACCAGATGAAGAAGCTGACGACCACCGACCTCAAGGCCTTCCGTGACCGGCTCTTCCTGGAGATCCCGGACAGCCAGCTCGAGGACGCCTACAACCCGCCGTACTACCACCCGGGCCAGGACAACGAGGAGATCCAGTACCTGCAGGAGCGCCGCCGGGCCCTCGGCGGCTACCTGCCCGAGCGCCGGGTCAAGCCGGTCATCATCAAGCTGCCCGGTGACGAGGTGTACGCGCCGATGATGGAGCCGGTCGGCGAGAAGACCAAGGTGGCGACCACCCAGGCCTTCGTCCGGCTGCTCCGCGACCTGATGCGCGACAAAGAGATCGGGCACCGGATCGTGCCGATCGCGCCGGACGAGTTCCGCACCTTCGGCATGGACTCGATGTTCCCGACGGCCAAGATCTACAACCCCCACGGGCAGACCTACGAGTCGGTCGACCGCAACATGCTGCTGTCCTACAAGGAGTCGACCAAGGGCCAGCTGCTGCACGAGGGGATCTCCGAGGCCGGTGCGATGGGCTCGACCATCGCGGCCGGGGCGGCGTACGCGATGCACGGCGAGCCGATGATCCCGGTCTACATCTTCTACTCGATGTTCGGCTTCCAGCGGACCGGCGACTCGATCTGGGCCATGGCCGACCAGCTGGCCCGCGGCTTCCTGATCGGGGCGACCGCCGGCCGGACCACGCTGACCGGCGAGGGGCTGCAGCACGCGGACGGGCACTCCCCGCTGCTGGCCAGCACCAACCCGGCCGTGGTGCACTACGACCCGGCGTTCGCGTACGAGATCGGGCACATCGTCAAGGACGGCCTGCGCCGGATGTACGGGCACGAGGACCCCGACCACCCGGACGGCGAGGACCTGATCTACTACCTCACCGTCTACAACGAGCCGGTGGCCCAGCCGGGCGCGCCGGACCACCTGGACGTCGAGGGCCTGCTCAAGGGCATGTACCGCTACGCCTACTCCAGCCTGGACGGGGAGCGGCCGCGGGCGCAGGTGCTGGCCTCCGGCGTGGCGATGACCGCCGCGCTCAAGGCCCAGCGCCTCCTGGCCGACGAGTGGGGGGTGGCCGCCGACGTGTGGTCGGTCACCTCGTGGAACGAGCTGCGCCGCGACGCGGTCCAGGCCGAGCGCGACACGCTCGGTCAGGGCGGCGAGCACCGGCGCATCCCCTACGTGGCGGAGGCGCTGGACGGGGCCGAGGGCCCGGTGATCGCGGTCAGCGACTACATGCGGGCGGTGCAGGACCAGATCGCGCGCTGGGTGCCGTCACCGTGGTGTTCGCTGGGCACCGACGGCTTCGGGTTCGCCGACACCCGGGCCGCGGCCCGGCGCCACTTCATGGTCGACGCCGAGTCCATCGTGGTCGCCACCCTCGGCATGCTGGGCCGCACCGGCGCCTGCGACCCGGAGGCCGTGACCCAGGCCTTCGAGAAGTACCAGCTCGGGGATCCGACCGCCGTGGCCGGCGTCGCTCAGGAAGGCGCCGGCGCGTAACGGGGCCGCCCACCGGAACCTATGCCGGCATAGGTTTCCGCTACTCACCACAGCCTGCAACCTGTGGTGCGTGGGCGGAACCTATGCCGGCATAGGTTTCGTGACGCCGGCCGGGCGCTCGACCGGGTCAGCGCGTGTCGGCGCTCAGGGCGGCGGTCGCCTCGGCGACGGCCTGGCGGTTGCCGGCGATCTGCCAGGTCAGCCCGCTGAGGGTGTGCTGCTCGGCCACGCCCCCGGCGCCCAGGACCAGCGCGGCCCCGGGCACCCAGTCCCACGGGTTCAGGGCGGCCTGCAGGAACAGGCCGAGACGCCCGCTGGCCACGCCGGCGAGGTCGATCGAGGCGGAGCCGAGCATCCGGACGGTGGCCGCGGCCGTGGTCACCGCCAGCCAGGAGCTCACCCGCTGGCGCTCGCCCCAGTGCCGGGCGTGGAAGTACGTCGCCACCGAGACCTCGTCCAGCGGCCGGTCCACCAGCTCGGCGACCGGCGTCCCGTTGAGGGTGGTCGGGGCATCCCGACCGCCGACCCACAGCTCGTCCCGCGCCGGGTAGTAGACCGCGCCGACCAGGGGCCCGTCGGCGTCGGCCAGGCCCACGGCCGAGCACCAGTACGGGATGCCGGAGAGGAAGTTGTAGGTCCCGTCGACCGGGTCGACGTACCACGTCCGACCGTTGCCGGCGCGACGCGCACCCTCCTCGCCGACCAGGCCGTCGTCGCCGCGGTGCTCCGCCAGCCGCGCGGTGACCAGCTCCTCGGCGGCGTGGTCGGCCGCCGACACCACGTCGGACACCGAGCTCTTGTACTCGGTCTCGCGTCCTCCGCCCAGCATGGACGCGGCCAGCTGGCCCGCCTCGCGCACCAGGTCGGCCGCCAGGCTCACATCGTCCACGCGCCCGACCTTACTGGTCGGGTCGGCGGGTCAAGCCGGAACGGGGTCCCGGCCCGGAAGCTGCTCGGGATACGGAGCGGCCACCACCCCGAGCTGGACCAGGGCGGCCAGCTCGTCGCGTACGCCCCAGTGCTCGGCCAGGCGGTCGCCCTCGGTGCGATAGATGTGCACGGTCTCCATCGCGTACGGCTTGCCCTCGGTCCCCGGGCCGTGCACCGCAGCCACGCCGCGGCCCCGGCCGAGCGCCCGGAACACGATCCGGTCCTCGGTCACCACCTCGTCGAGGATCTCGTAGGAGACGTCGAGCACCTGGGTCACGAAGGTGAGGATCTGCCGGTAGCCCTCCGGCCCGGGTGGCAGCGGCATCGGAGACCCGTGGTCGACGAAGTCGGCGGTGACCGCGCCGTCGATCGCGCGGAGGTCGCGGGAGTTGATCGCGTCGAAGATCCGGTAGGCGGCGGGTCGGGCCGGGTTGGACGAGGTCATCGGAGTAGCCTCTCGGTTGGAAGTATGTTCTAGTGACTAGATTAGCGTTCCAACGAAAGTTGTCAAGGATGACCGAGACCCGTCCGTACGCCAGCGCGGTCCGCGACGACCAGGCCCGGGCCACCCGGCAGCGCATCCTGGTCGCCGCCGACGAGCTGCTGCTCGCCGGCGGCTACGCCTCGATGACGATCGCCAGACTGGCCGGCGCCGCCGAGGTCAGTCCGCAGACGGTCTACAACTCGGTCGGTGGCAAGGCTGCGGTGATCAAGGCGGTGTACGACGTCCGACTGGCCGGGGACGACGAGCCCGTCGCGATGAACGACCGGCCGGCAATCAAGGCCGTTCTGGCCGCCCCATCCGCGACGGAGGCGCTAGAGCGCTATGTCGACCTATCGCGGCTGATCTACCTCCGGGTCGGCCCGCTGCTGGCGGCGCTGCCCTCCGGGTCCGGCGACCCCACCCTGACCGAGTTCCTGGCCACGATCGACGGGGAGCGCCGCACCGGCAACTCCGGCATCGTCGAGCACCTCCGCCGCCGGTTCGGGCTGGCGCCCGGCCTCGACGCGGCCCGGGCGATCGACATCGTCTGGACCCTGACCGCACCGCAGACCGCGGCGCTGCTGATCGACCGCTGCGGCTGGACCGTCGACGCGTACGCCGGCTGGCTGGTCGACACCCTCGGCCACAGCCTCCTAGGCCGACGCGGGGGAGGCTGACGCGAGGGCGAGCCAGGTGTCGACGACGGTGTCGGGGTTCAGCGACATCGACTCGATGCCCTCGTCCAGCAGCCACTGCGCCAGGTCCGGGTGGTCGCTCGGACCCTGGCCGCAGATGCCGACGTACTTGCCGCGCGCCTTGCAGGCCCGGATCGCCGCGCTGAGCATGAACTTCACCGCCGGGTCCCGCTCGTCGAAGCCGGCGGCGACCAGCCCCGAGTCCCGGTCCAGCCCCAGTGTCAGCTGGGTCATGTCGTTGGAGCCGATGGAGAACCCGTCGAAGTGGTCCAGGAACTTGTCAGCGAGCACCGCGTTCGACGGGAGCTCGCACATCATGATGACCTTGAGCTCCTGCTCGCCACGCCTCAGCCCGTGCTCCCCCAGCAGCCCGATCACGCCTTCGGCCTCGGCCAGGGTGCGCACGAACGGGATCATCACCTGCACGTTGGTCAGACCCATGTCCTCGCGGACGTAGCGCAGCGCCTCGCACTCCATCGCGAAGCAGTCGGCGAAGTCCGGCGACAGGTACCGCGACGCGCCGCGGTAGCCGATCATCGGGTTCTCCTCGTGCGGCTCGTAGTTCTCGCCGCCGAGCAGGTTCGCGTACTCGTTGGACTTGAAGTCGCTCATCCGCACGATCACCGGCTGCGGCGCGAAGGCGGCGGCCAGCATCGAGACCCCCTCCGCGACTCGCTGCACGAAGAACTCGCGCGGACCGGCGTACGCGGCGATGGTCTCGGCGACCTGCTCACGCAGCGGCCCGTCGAGGGTGTCGAACTCCAGCAGCGCCTTCGGGTGGATGCCGATCTGACGGTTGATGATGAACTCGAGCCGGGCCAGACCGATCCCGGCGTGCGGAAGTCGGGAGAAGGCGAAGGCCTGGTCCGGGGTGCCGACGTTCATCATGATCTTGACGCCGATGTCCGGCATGGCGCCCAGCTCGGTCTCCTCGACCGCGAAGTCGAGCTCGCCGGCGTAGACGAAGCCGGTGTCACCCTCGGCGCAGGACACGGTGACCGGCTGGCCGTCGCTCAGCGTCCGGCTCGCCGACCCGGTGCCGACCACCGCCGGGATGCCCAGCTCGCGGGCGATGATCGCCGCGTGACAGGTGCGGCCGCCCCGGTTGGTGACGATCGCGGCGGCCCGCTTCATGATCGGTTCCCAGTCCGGGTCGGTCATGTCGGCGACCAGCACCTCCCCGGGCGCGAACTCGCTCATCTGCTCCGGGGAGCGCAGCACCCGCACCGCGCCGGCGCCGATCTTCTGCCCGATGGCCCGGCACGCGCCTCCACCTGGGCGTCGGGGCGAAGGCGACCAAGATGGTCTACACCGGTGAGTCCGAGGTGGGCCGGACCACCGAGTTCGTCGAGGTCGACCCGGCCGAGCGGGCCCGGCTGAGCCTGACCGACGCCCAGGTGGAGGCGCTGGCCCGGCACGCGCTGACCATCGAGGTGCACTACGGCCGGCCGATGGACATCGAGTGGGGTCTCGACGGCCGCGACGGCGAGCTCTACATCCTGCAGGCCCGCCCCGAGACGGTGAAGTCCCGGGCGGGGGGCCGCGGCCCCCCCCCGGTCGCGCGGGGGGGGCGGCGCGGGGGGGGGCTGGGGGGCCCGGGGCGAGGG
>CAXTVE010000135.1:7976-8184 GCA_964247485.1 uncultured Propionibacteriaceae bacterium | reverse complement strand
GGCCGGGCCCACCACCGCCTCCCGGATGGACCCCCACACCCCGGCGCTGGTCGACCTGGGCCTACGGGCCATGATCGGCAAAGGGCGGCGCTCGCCCAAGGTCCGTGCCGCGATGCGGGCCCGCGGTTGTGTCTACTTCGGGGCCGTGGAAGGGACGGGGGGCCCGCGCGCCCCCCGCGGGGGGGGGGGGGGGGGGGGGGGCGAACCC
>CAXTVE010000135.1:0-7966 GCA_964247485.1 uncultured Propionibacteriaceae bacterium | reverse complement strand
TCACCGCCCTGCTCGCCGCCCGGGTGCGGAGCAGTGCGGTGATTGCCTACGCCGACCTCGGCGCCGAGGCGGTGCACCGACTCGAGGTCGTGGACTTCCCGGCCTTCGTGGTCAATGACCAACACGGCGGTGACCTCTACGACGAGGGTCGGGCGTACTGGCGGCTCGGCGGACCCGGCCGGCTGTCCGGCTAGGGCAGATCGAACGGATCGTCGGCCGCCGCCCCCGCGCTCTGCCGGGTCCGAGCGGCCCGCCCGCGGGCCCGGTGCGGGTCGAAAGCCGCGACCACCGCAGCCGGGTCGCCGCCCCGCGCGGCGTTTAGGATGGCGCGGTGCTCGATGCGCGACGAGGCCAGCCGAGCCGGGTCGGCCAACATCAGGTCCCAGGGGAACGCGGTCCACAGCCGCTCGATCTCCGCCGTGAGCGCAGGCAGCCCGCAGTGCCGGTAGAGGCCGAAGTGAAACGCGACGTTCGCCGCGTGGGCCGGTTCCCGGTCCGGCGGGCCATGCTCGGCAGCGTCCAGACCGGCCTCCAAGTCGTCGAGATCCTGCGGTGACAACCGATGCACGGCTCTGCGCACCGCGAAGGACTCGACCAGCCGACGGACCACGTACGCGCCGCGCACCAGCTCGACGTCGACGCTGTCGACCACCCGGACGCCGCGGTGGGGCTCGGCGACCAGCAGGCCTTCGGACTGCAGGACCCGCAGCGCCTCGCGGACCGGGGTGCTGCTCACCCCGAGCTCAACGGCCAGCTGATCCTGGCGGAGCCGGCTGCCCCGTGGGTAGGTGCCGCTGAGCACGCGCCGACGGATGGTCTGGGCGACGGCCTCGCTCTTAGTCTTTGTGTTCACTTGCCCTCCGCGGTCGCCGACCCTGGACTGACCTGGTCCGCCGGCCCGACGATCCAAGCCGCCTCAGTATCCCGTGCTCGGGGTGGGGTGGGTCCAGACCGGTCGCAGAGCCCGGTCGGACTGCTCGCTCAGACCTCGGTCCACGAGGCCTGGTGCGCCAGGGGGGCCTGGGCCGGTCGGCTGGGCAGCCTGATCAGGCGCGTGGTACCGGCCGACCCGGCAACCTTCTGATCACGGCATCTTGCTGCGGCATAGGGTAAATGCTACCTTCACCGGAACAGGCTGGAATCGTCGCCGGTAACGATGCTGACGAAGATGGCCGCCCAACACGCTGTCAGCTCGCAAGGCCGAGACAGTCCACCCAGAGGAGGGCCCAGTGACCAGAAGTGCCGACGAGTTGTCCCGCCGGGAAGCATCACCGTGGGATCGCCAGCACGACTCCGGAGCTCGGCTGTCGCGACGTGACGTCCTTCGCTGGTCGGCCATGGGGGTGGGCGCCATGGCGATCGGCCCGATGCTATCGGCCTGCGGATCATCGGCCGAGGAAGGCGGAACCGATGATGGCGCCGACGCGATCACCGGGACGATCACCTTGCTCAATGCCGGCAACCTCGACTCCACGCCGTACCGCAAGAAGGTCTATGACGACTTCAAGGCTCAGCACGCCGGGTTGGAGTTTGACATCCGCGCCCTCCCCACCGACGCGGGATGGGACCAACAGGCCCGCACCACCATCCAATCCGGCGACGCGGTCGACCTCCTGGCCATCAACGGGCAGTTCATCCGCGCCTGGGTGCGCGACGGGCTGCTCGAGGACCTGGCCGCCGTGCCCTCTTTGGCCAAGGCCATCGGGCAGGTTGATCCGGCCTCGCTCAGCGCCGCAAGCGTCGACGGCAAGAACTACGGTCTTCCCCTTGCTCTGACGGGCGGCCAGCACACGACCGTTCTCTACTCGAACAAGGCACTGCTGGATGAGATCGGTATGGCGGCGCCGACGAGCATCGACGAGCTGAAGGCCATGGTCGGACCGCTGAAGGCCCGGGGCGCGGCGCCGCTGGTCCACCCGGCCGGCGACACCTTCATGAACCCGCTGCTGCTGATGTGGCTCCTGCCGGTCATCGCCGGCGGCGACGACCCGATCAAGTTCGTGACGGACACACAGAAGGGCGACATCAAGTACAACAGTGATGGCTGGGTACAGACGTTCGAGACCATCGCTGATCTGGCCACCAGCGGAGTGCTTCTTCCCGGTTCGGGGGCGGTGACGTTCGAGGCGTCGCCCCAGCTGTTGTTGCAGGGCAAGGCCGCCTGCATCTACAACGGGACCTGGATGATCCCGAGCTTCAAGTCGGGCAAGGGTTTCGAGCCCCAGATCACCGCGCTGCCCACGGTCGCCGGCGGGAGCCGGCCCCGCCCCATCGTCGCCTACGTCGCGTACGGGATGCCGGCCGGCGGGCAGAAGAAGGAGGCCGTCTCGGCCTTCTTGGAGTACGCGGCGACGCCGGAGGTCGACGCGGCCGTGACCAAAGCGAGCCAGTCGTTCTCGCCGGTCGCCGCGTCGAACGCGAGCGTTACCAGCACCTTGGCCAAACAGGCCGTGCCGTTCTTCTCCGACGCGATCGCCCCGATGGACTGGCTCTGGGAGCCCGAGATCGCGACGGAGATCGGGACCCAGGTCCAGTCCCTGATCAAGGGCGAGACGGCGCCGCGGGCGGTGGCCGACAAGCTGCAGAAGACCATGGACGGCTTGCAGTCCTCCGGCCGCGCGTTCTACTCCTGATCGCCGCGGGCGTGGGAATCATCTTCCGGGACATTACCGAAGATGGTCGACGTGCGGGCGGAGCGACATGACGGTACGACGGACGGAGCTGGCGGTGCCGCCGGCGGTCACCGGTCCGAGCTCCGGACCCGCGAGCGGTCTCGTGGCCCGGGTCCGTACGGCGGCGGTCAGCGTCCCCTACACCTCACCCATCGTCATCGTGATCGCCGCACTCTTCATCTTCCCACTGGGCTACGGCCTCTACCTGAGCCTGCACAAGACGGCGGGCGTGCGGGTGACCGACTTCGTCGGGGCCGACAACTACGTGCAGGCCGTCTCGGACACGGTGCTGCACCGAGCAGTGCTCAACACCCTCTTGTTCACCGCGGGCGCCGTCGTCCTGCAGACAGGTATCGGTTTCGTGCTGGCCGTCCTGATCTCCGAGGTCAGGCGGGGGCGAACCTTCTACCGTCTGGTGTTCTTCGCGCCATTCGTGCTGGCCCCCGTCGCGGTCGGCGCGGTGTGGAAATGGCTGTACGAGCCGTACTTCGGGCCGATCTCCACCACGTTGACCTCCGTCGGCCTCGCGCCAGCCGGCTCCTCGCCGCTGGCGGCCAGCAACACAGCCCTCGCCGCGATCATGGTGGCGTTCCTGTGGCGGTTCGTCGGCTTCAACACCGTCGTCTACCTCGCGGCGATCCAGCGCCTCCCGCCGGAGGTGTATGAGGCGGCACAACTCGACGGCGTCGGGTGGGTCGGCCGGACCGTGCACCTCACGTGGCCGCTGCTGCGACCGCAGACCTTCACCCTCGTGCTGTTGACCACCGTCGGCACGCTGCACATCTTCGACATGATGTGGATCATGACGGGTGGAGGTCCCGACCACGCCACCGAGACGGTCTCGACGTACCTCTACCTGACCGCCTTCCGCTTCTTCCGCCTGGGCTACGGTCAGTCGATCGCCTTCATCCAGGTGGGTGTGGTCGCCCTGCTGGCGTTCTTGGAGTACCGCTATCTCCGCCGACGGATGGAGGCGGACTGAGGTGCTGAACAACACGAGGCCGTTGACCAGGACCGTCATCCACCTGGTGCTGGTGGTGCTGGCGATGCTGTGGATCTTCCCGATCGCCTGGACCCTGCTGAGCGGTCTGAAGACGAACGCCGACATCTTCACCGCTCCGTGGGAGCTGCCTGCCCAGCTCCAGTGGTCGAACTACCGGGCGGCCTGGATCCAAGGCGATCTCGGGACCGCGTTCCGCAACTCGGGCGTGGTCACCTCGGCGACGGTGCTGTGCACGATGGTGATCGCCATCCCCGCGGCCTACGCGCTCGCCTGGTTCAACCTCAAGCGTCAGACCGTGCTCTTCGCGATCCTGCTGGTGCCGCTGGCCATCCCCCCCGAGGTGATCTTGATCCCGCTCTTTCTCATGTTCCGTTCGCTCGGGCTGCTCAACAGCCTGCAGGGTTTGGTCGTGGGCAACACCGGCCTGAACGTGTCGGTGGCCGCGCTGCTGCTCGCCCAGTCCTTCCGCGGCATCCCCAAGGAGCTCGTGGAGTCGGCCAGGGTCGACGGTGCCTCCCGTGCTCGCATCCTGCGGACGATCATCCTCCCGCTCTCGGCGGGGACTCTCGTCGCCGTCGGGCTGTTCGTGGCCGTCTTCACCTGGAACGAGTATTTCGTGTCGCTGGTGATCATCAACCGACCGCAGTACTTCACCATCCAGCTGGCCATGAACAACTTTTCGACGTTCTTCGCGACCGACCAGGGACTGCTCTTCGCCGCCCTGGGATTGGCGACGCTGCCGCCGCTCCTGGTCTTCGTGCTGTTACAGCGCAAGTTCACCAGCGGACTGACGGAGGGGGCGGTTCGGGGCTAGGTCGGACCGGTTCACCGACGCCCCCGACGTCACCGGCTGAACCTAAGCAAAGGAGGATCGCCCGTGTCCGAAACCACCGTGGCCGGCTACCGGCGGTCCCGCTGGCCCCCGACCGGGTCCGGATCACCGACCCGTTCTGGGCTGCGCGACAGGAGCTAGTCCGCACCCGGACCCTGCCTCAGCAGTTGGCGATGCTGCGCCGCGTCGGCCATCTCGACGCCTTGCGGCTCGACTGGGAGCCTGGCGCCAGTCCGGAGCCGCACATCTTCTGGGAGAGCGACCTGGCCAAATGGATCGAGGCGGCCAGCTACTGCCTCGAGGCCGTGGACGACCCCACCTCGACGCCGCCGTCGACGAGGTCATCGCGCTGCTGGCCGGTGCTCAGCAGCCGGATGGCTACCTGAACGCCTATTTCACGGTCGCCAGCCCGGCCGACGGTTCACCGATCTCCGCGATGCCCACGAGCTCTACTGCGCCGGTCACCTGATCGAGGCCGGTGTCGCTCATCACCACGCCACGGGTAAGACGACGTTGCTCGACATCGTCCGCCGCTACGCCGACGTGATCGTGGCGACATTCGGTCCGGGGGGTGCGTGCGCGGGCGGCTACGACGGTCACCAGGAGATCGAGCTCGCTCTGGTGAAGCTCTACCGCGCCACCGGCGAGCCCCGGTACCTGGAACTCAGCAGGCAGCTGATCGACGCGCGCGGCACCAGGCCCCACTACTTCGACCTCGAGATGAAGCGTCGCGGGGCACCCGGCCCCTTCGCCAATGCAAGCGTCTTCCGATGCCGGGGCGGCCACGCGGAGCCGTGCTACGAGTACAACCAGAGCCAGGTGCCCGTGCGGGATCAGACCGAGATCGTCGGGCACGCCGTACGGGCCGGGTACATGCTCAGCGCCATGACCGACCTCGCGGCCGCGTACGACGATGCGGGGCTGCTCACCGCCACGGTTCGACTCTGGGACGACCTCGTCGACACCAAGCTCTACCGGCCGGCGGGCTCGGCTCCCACCCGGACATCGAGGGCATCGGCCCGGCGTACGAGCTGCCCAACCGGCATGGGTACGCCGAGACATGCGCCGCGATCGGTCTGGTCCAGTGGGCCCAACGCCTGGGTAACCTCACGACCGACGGTCAATACGTCGACACCCTCGAACGTGCCCTCTACAACGCCGTCCTCAGCGGCGCCTCCGCCGACGGCACCCGCTACTTCTACGACAACCCCCTCGCCAGCGGAGGCGACGTCCACCGCCAGGAATGGTTCGACGTCTCCTGCTGCCCAGCGAACATCGCCCGTCTGGTCAGCGAGCTCGGCCACTACCTGTACGCGCAGGGTGACGACGAGGCGGTCGTCAACCTTTACGCCACCAGCACCGCCCGGTTCGAGCTCGCCGGTCAGACCGTTACCGTGGCCCAGCGCACCACCTATCCCCAGACGGGCACCATCACCCTGGAGGTCGAGCCCGAACGGGCGAACGCGACGTTCACTCTGGCCGTCCGGATCCCGTGGTGGGCCCGCCGCGTCGCCACCCTCAACGGGGAGCCGGTCCCGGATCCCCCCGTGGGCGGCTGCCTGAGGATCGAGCGGTCCTGGACACGCGGCGACACGGTCACCCTCGAACTGGATCTTTCCCCGCGCCGGACCGGGGTCAACCCGGCCGTTGCCGCTGCTGCCGGCTGTGTCGCCCTCGAACGCGGCCCGATCGTGTACGGCTTCAAAAGAGTCGACCATCCGATCGGCGTCGGATTTCTCACCCTCCCGCGTCGGAGCACACTGACTGAGCATCTCGACGGCGAGACCGGCTACGTCTACCTGCACGCTGTTGCACTCGCCGAAGACGCCGAGGCCGCTCCGCTCTACCGCGTGACCCCACCGAGGGTGACCCCGGTCGAGCTGACCGCGGTCCCCTACTTTTCCTGGGGCAACAGAGGTCTGGCCGACATGTCCGTGTGGATCCGCGAGGCCACGACCCTAGGCCATCGTTGACTGACCCGTTCCTGGGACAGTCCCCCCGGTTCCGCAGGACGATTGGTAAGGCGTCACCCAGCGGGACCGCGCATCGATCTACAAGCCAACAGCAGTCTCGATCTGTGATCGTGTCCAGTGAAGTAGTTGGACGACCAATCCCGAGCAGGTTTTCGACCTGCCGGCAGACAGTACAAACGGTTGGCCCTCGGTCGTGGGATCCAGGAGGCGTAATGAGGCTGCTAATCAAGACGTCGCCGTCCATGCACCAAGTTTCGTCTTGTCAACTGGCAGGACCTTCAGGAACGCTCAAGAAGGTGGCAGTCATTGGCCTCCTAACGATATCCGAAGCTGGCCTCGCCGCCGTCGAGTGTCGCCCGTAATGTTAGACCCAGACGAAATTGATCTGGCATTCGGCACGGCGGTTACCCGTCGTATGCGGTAGCGCACTCTCGCGTCACCAGCCGCTGCAGGATCCACGACGGGCGTGCGGCGTTACCTGTCGCAGATCGCGAAGCGAACAACAGAGGCCACACCGTCCATCTCGCAGAAGCGAGCCAAACCAGGAGGAGACTTATGAACCAGTTCTCAGTTCGAAGGACCCACGGTAAGCGGCATATTCGAGTGTTTGCCTCGGCTTCGATGGTCCTAATCATCTGTGTGCTTCAAGGTCTTTACGCCGCGCCGGCGCGTGCCGACGGGGACCAGGTTCATCAATACTTTACGGGATGCCAGAAGATCTGGAATTGGACGAAGTATGGCGCGGAGACGCGCCTCGCGCACCACTATGAAGTTGTCACCACCAATCCGCGAATCCTCGTGTTGGACGGCTTGCACGTGACCTCATCGTCTCTCGGCTGCGACAACACTAGCGGCAGGGTAAGCGCAGCCAGGACTCACGTGTCATTTGAATACCACTTTGCTGTGAACGGGCGCTCCAGTTGCAGTTTTACTATTAGTTTGCCTTCAAACGTGACGTGTAGTGACGGTAATCCGAGCGAGATCATGCTCAAGGTCGACAGATACTGCAGCAATACATCGATCTGCGACATCTCTATGGGGCACAACGAATTCGTAGTGCCATACGGCACGAGTCTCGTTAAAGGAAATGTCTACACTAGGACTGCAATCAACCTCGTGCGTTCTGACGGGGGCGCTCACTCGTACCAATTCTCAAGGGTGCACGCGGATTGATCCGTGTAGAGGCGGCAAGCGTTGCCGAGCTGGTTGGTCCGCAGGGCTTAAGCAAGTGATCGCGGAGATGTGGCCGGTGATGCTGAGGCTGACGGACCAGTCACCTACCTGTTCGTCAGAAGGCCGAACCGGATGGTCGCCGAACATCCGCAAGCGCTGCCGGGTTGGCACCGATATCCCGGTCGACCGCCGCGACAGAGAAGCAGTGTCACCCTCGCGCGGTCCGAGACGGCCCGGCTGAGGTGGCGCTAGAGGGTTGGGGTCTGCCCCCACTTTCGTTGACTCTGTCGGGTAGGGGCGGTCAGGCCGCGGT
>CAXTVE010000134.1:0-8228 GCA_964247485.1 uncultured Propionibacteriaceae bacterium | reverse complement strand
CATGATGGCCGTGGTCGGGGTCACCGACTACGTCGTGCACGGCCCGAGCTGGGAGCTCGTGTTCCTGCCCCTGACCCTGCTGCCGGCGCGCTGGGCGGGCCGGCTGGTGCGGCGGGAGCGGCACCGGAGCGCCGAGCTCGCGGTGCTCAACCGGCAGCTGGCCGAGCAGCGCGAGGCCGCCGAGCAGGCGGCGGTGACGGCGGAGCGTGCCCGGATCGCCCGCGAGGTGCACGACTCGGTGGCCCACTCGGTGAGCGTGATGACCCTGCAGCTCGGCGGCCTGCGCCGCCAGCTGGCCGGGGTGCTGCAGGACCGCCCGCAGGAGGTCGAGGTGCTGCTGGGGCTGGAGCGGCTCGGCCGGCAGACGGTGGACGAGCTGCGCAGCCTGGTCGGGCTGCTGCGCCAACCGGAGGCCGGCGACCCGAGATCGGTGTCGGTGCCCTCGCTGGCCCGGGCCGAGGAGGTGCTCGACCGCGTACGCGCCGCCGGCCTCGCGGTCGACTACGCGGTGCAGGGGACGGTGGTCCCGCTGCCCCGGGCCGTCGACCAGTCCGCCCTGCGCATCCTCCAGGAGGCCCTGACCAACGCGCTGCGGCACGCGCCCCGGAGCCGGACGGTGGTCGTGCTGCGCTACGCGAGCGACGCGGTGACGCTGACGGTGACCAGCCACGGGGTCGGGCCCGCGGCGGACTCCGCGGGGGGCCACGGGCTGCTCACCATGCGGGAGCGGGCGCTCATGTTCGGCGGCACCTTCGCGGTCGACCGGGCGGACGGCGGGTTCACGGTCCGGGCCCGGCTGCCGCTGCCCGCCAGCAGCACGGTCCCGGAGCCGACCATGGCGGCGCCGGCATGATCGGGGTGCTGCTGGTCGACGACGAGGCCATGATCCGGGTCGGGCTGCGGATGGTGCTCACGGCCGAGCCCGACATCACCGTGCTGGCCGAGGCGTCCGACGGGGCGGAGGCGGCCCGGCTCGCGGCCGAGCTGGCGCCCGACGTCGTCCTGATGGACGTCCGGATGCCGGGCACCGACGGCATCAGCGGCACTCGGCTGGTGCTCGACGCGGCGCCCGACACCAAGGTGCTGATCCTGACCACGTTCGACGAGGAGGGCCCGGTGCAGGCCGCCCTGCGCGCGGGGGTCAGCGGCTTCCTGCTCAAGGTCGCCCCGCCGGAGAAGCTGGTGGAGGCGGTCCGCACCGTGGCGGCCGGCGGCGGCCAGCTCGACCCGACGGTCACCCGGCGGGTGATGGACGCGTTCGCCGCCGGATCCCGGCCGCTGCGCCGTTCGGCCGTGCTGGACGGGCTGACCGCCCGGGAGCGGGATGTGCTGCGCCTCGTCGGCCGTGGCCTGTCCAACGCCGAGATCGCTGCGGAGCTCTACCTCGGCGAGACCACCGTCAAGTCCCACGTCTCCAGCGTGCTGGCCAAGCTGGGGGTCCGGGACCGCGTGCAGGCGGTGGTCAGCGCGTACGAGCTGGGGATGATCCAGCCCGGCGAGGAGTGACGCCCGCCGACGCTCCGGTGCCTGCCCATGGGGTAGACAGTTGTCCATGCGGCGCATCGTCTACACCGAGACCGGCGACCCCGAGGTGCTGCGACTGGTCGAGGAGCCCATGCCCGAACCCGGGCCGGGCGAGGTCCGGGTGCGGGTCCGGCGCTCCGGGGTGAACCCGACCGACTGGAAGTTCCGCCGGGGCGGCGGGCCGGGCCAGCCGATCGAGCCGGCGCAGACCCCGCACCACGACGGCGCCGGGGTCGTCGACGCCGTCGGCACCGGGGTGCCCGCGGCGCTCGTCGGGCTGCGGGTCTGGACCTGGGCTGCGGCCTACCAGCGCCCGTACGGGACGGCCGCCGACTACGCCGTGGTGCCCGCGGCGCAGGCCGTGACGCTGCCGGACGCCGGTTCGGACGACCTCGGCGCGTCCCTCGGGGTTCCCTTCGTCACCGCGCACCGTTGCCTGACCGTCACCGAGGAGGGCCCGACCCGACTGGGCCCCGGCACGCTCGCCGGCCGCACCGTCCTAGTCGCCGGGGGCGCCGGCGCGGTGGGCAATGCCGCCATCCAGCTCGCGCGCTGGTCCGACGCCCGGGTGCTGACTACGATCAGCAGCCCGCAGAAGGCTCAGCTCGCGGCGGCGGCCGGGGCCGACCACGTGATCGACTACCGGACGACCGATACGGCCGCCGAGGTGCGCAAGATCGCCCCGGCGGGCGTCGACATCGTCGTGGAGGTCGCCCCGGCCCAGAACGCGACCCTGGACGCCGCGGTCCTCGGCCGGAACGGCACGGTGGCGGTGTACGCCGACAACGGGGGCGAGGAACTCACCCTGCCGGTCCGCGCGCTGATGGTGCCGAACGCCCGCTGGCAGTTCGTGCTCCTCTACACCTCGCCGCCGGAGTCGAAGGCCCGCGCCGTGGAGGACATCAACGCCGCGATCCTGGACGGCGCGCTCGCCGTGGGGGAGCAGGCCGGGCTGCCGCTGCACCGCTTCCCGCTGGCCGAGACCGCCGCGGCCCAGGCCGCCGTCGAGGGTGGAGCGGTGGGCAAGGTGCTGGTCGACGTGGCCGAGGACTGATCGGGGACTCGCTGAGCAGCGCTGCGGCCGCGTAACGGAAGGCCTCGGTCCCACTCACGCGGACGTAGCGGGGCGGCGCGCTCCACGGTGGCGGCACCCCGGTCCCGGCACGCGGCAGCCCGCCAACGAGGTGGCCGAGACCCCGACCGCGCTCCGTCCCCAGGGCCGACGCGGGGAGTCATTCAGCACCGGCTCGCCGCGTCGGCGAGGGGTCGAGCGCAGGACCCCCTGTGTCGGCGAACCGACACCGAGGCAGTTCCGGGGGTGGCGGCCCTCCCCCGTCAGACCAACCTCCCCGGAGTGGTGCTGGCGCAGGCGGCACCGAAGCTGGACCGGCTACCACTCGGTCCCCGCACCCGTGCGTAGGCCACACCTTGGTCAGCCGTGCTCAGCTGCGGGTGATCGCGGCCCGCGGCACCCGGCGGACCCGAACCCCGCCGAGGTGGACGCCGCCGGCCGGATCAGCCGTGAACAGCCGTGACCCGGGCGGGGCGGCGCGGACGGCGGCGAGCAGCTGGCCCGCCTCGTGCAGACGGGCGTTGAGCTCGTCGATCTCGTCCTGCATGGCCAAGATCCGGCGGATGCCCTCGAGGTTGATCCCCTCGTCCTGGCTCAGCCGCTGCACCAGCCGCAGCTTGGAGATGTCACGGGCGGAGTAGCGCCGGCCGCGCTTGGCCGTGCGCCGCGGCTGGACCAGACCGATCCGGTCGTACGTGCGGAGGGTCTGCGGGTGCATCCCGGCCAGCTGGGCGGCGACCGAGATCACGAACACCGGTGCATCGTGGTCGATGCGCTGCGGCAGCTCGTTCGTCATGACGTCGCCCTCAGCTCGCGGCGAAGAGCTTCGCCCGCGGGTTTGCCGTCCCGGCCGCTTCGGCGTACGAGCTCAGCGCCTGCTTGGCCTGGTCGTTCAGCGCCTCGGGCACGACCACCTCGATGGTGACCAGCAGGTCGCCCTTGCTGCCGTCGCGCTTGCCGACGCCCTTGCCGCGGACGCGGAAGGTCCGGCCGTTCGGCGTACCGGCGGGGACCCGCAGCTTGACCGGCAGCCCGCCCAGCGTCGGCACCTCGATCTCGGCGCCCAGGGCGGCCTCGGTGAAGGTGACGGGCGCGGTGAGCTTCAGGTTGTCGCCGCCCCGCCCGAAGATCGGGTGCGGGCGGACGTGCACCACGACGTACAGGTCCCCGGGCGCCCCGCCGTTCTCGCCGGCGCCGCCCCGACCCTTGAGCCGGATGCGCTGGCCGTCGGTGACCCCCGCCGGGATGCGCACCTGCATGGTCTTGGTCGACCGGCCGCGGCCGGAGCCGTGGCACACCGGGCAGGGATCGTCGACCACCATGCCGCGGCCGCGGCAGTCGCGGCACGGCTCGGTGACCGCGAACACCCCGCCCGAGGTGGAGGTCTGCATCCCGCTGCCCTCACAGGTCGGGCAGACGTGCGGGATGGTGCCGGCCTTGGCGCCGGTCCCCCGGCAGGCCTCGCAGGCCGCGTCGGAGATCATCTGCATCCCGACCGTGACGCCCTCGATCGCCTGCAGGAAGTCGACGCTCACCTCACCCTCGACGTCGCTGCCCCGCCGCGGCCCGCGACCGGGGGAGCGGGTCGCGGTCCGCGTCCCGCCGGCGCCGTTGAACAGGCCGCCGAACAGGTCACCGATCCCGCCGTCGCTCGCGTTGCGGAACAGGTCGTCCACCGACGGGCCGCCGGTCCGGGCCCCGCCGGTGCCGGGGAAGCGGAAACCGCCGCCCCCGAACAGCCGCCGGGCCTCGTCGTACTCCTTGCGCTTGGCCTCGTGCGAGAGCACGTCGTAGGCCTCGGAGATCTCCTTGAACCGGGTCTCGGCCGCGGTGTTCCCCGGGTTCTGGTCCGGGTGGTTGGCCCGGGCCAGCTTCCGGTACGCCTTCTTGATGTCCTCGGGCTTGGCGTCCTTCGCGACGCCGAGGACCTTGTAGAAGTCCTTCTCGATCCAGTCCTTGGTGCTCATGAACGCCTCCCCTCAGTCTCGTCAGTCAATCCGGTCCGAGCTGGTCGAAGACCCCTCGACAGGCTCAGGGCGCAGCTCGTCCTGCCCGGCGACGGGCTCCGGGCTCGGCTCGGCCGGCTCGGCCACCGCGACCCGGGCGGGGCGCAGCACCTTGTCACCGACCTGGTAGCCGGGCTGCAGGATCTCGACGCACGTCGGGCCGTCGATGCCCTCGGCGTGCGAGTGCAGCAGCGCCTCGTGCACATGCGGGTCGAAGGGGTCACCCTTCTCGCCGAACGTGACCAGCCCGTACCGGCCGGTGATCCGCTCGACCTCGTCGCCGACCGCCTTGAACGCGCCGGTCAACTCGCCGTGCTCGCGGGCCGACCGCAGGTCGTCCAGCACCGGGAGCAGGTCCTTGAGGACCCCCTCGACGCCGAGTGTGCGGGCCAGGTCCCGGTCGCGGTCGACGCGACGCTTGTAGTTGACGTACTCGGCCTGGAGCCGCTGCAGATCGCTGGTCCGCTCGGCCAGTGCGGCCTCGAGCTCGGTCACCTTGTCCACTCTCTGATCATCGATGGTCTCCGCCGGCGTCTCGGAGGCGGCGGGAGCCGCAGTCTCCTGCGGCTCCCGCACCTCATACGTCTCCGGGTCGATCCGGCGCCGGTCCCGGACGACGGGACCGCGGTGCTCGCCGCTGTCCTCCCGCCCGGCACCGTCGTCCGCGGGACGCTCGGTCACTTATTGGCCCCGCTGGAGGTCTGGTCCTCGTCCACGATCTCCGCGTCGACCACGTCGTCATCCGCCGACTCCGAGGAGCCGCTGCTGCCGTTGGTCTCGGCCGAGTCGCTCGGCTCGCCGGCCTCGGACGGGGCGGACTGCTGGTTGGCCTGGGCCGCCGCGTACATGGCCTGGCCGAGCGCCGCGCTGGTGGTGTTCAGCTTCTCCACCGCAGCCTTGACCGCATCGTCGTCGGTGCCCTCGAGCGCCGCCTTGACCTCGACGATCGCCTCCTCCACCGGCGTACGCACGTCGTCGGTGATCTTGTCGGCGTTCTCGCTGATCAGCTTCTCGGTGCGGAAGACCAGGTTGTCGGCCTCGTTGCGGAGCTCGACCCCCTCACGGCGCTTCCGATCCTCCTCGGCGTGCGACTCGGCCTCCTTGACCATCCGGGCGATGTCGTCCTTGCCCAGCGCGGAGCCGCCGGTGATCTGCATCGACTGCTCCTTGTTGGTCGCCAGGTCCTTGGCGTGCACGTGCACGATGCCGTTGGCGTCGATGTCGAAGGCGACCTCGATCTGCGGCACCCCGCGCGGCGCCGGCGGCAGGCCGGTCAGCTCGAAGTTGCCCAGGGACTTGTTGTCCCGGGCGAAGTCGCGCTCGCCCTGGTAGACCTGGATCATCACCGACGGCTGGTTGTCGTCGGCGGTGGTGAACACCTCCGAGCGGCGGATCGGGATGGTGGTGTTGCGCTCGATGATCTTGGTCATCACGCCGCCCTTGGTCTCGATGCCCAGGCTCAGCGGGGTCACGTCGAGCAGCAGCACGTCCTTGACCTCGCCCTTGAGCACGCCGGCCTGCAGGCTGGCGCCCAGGGCCACGACCTCGTCGGGGTTGACGCCCTTGTTGGGCTCCTTGCCGCCGGTCAGCTCCTTGACCAGGTCCACCACGGCGGGCATCCGGGTCGAGCCACCGACGAGCACCACGTGGTTGATGGCGCCGAGGCTGATCTTGGCGTCCTCGATCACCGCATTGAACGGCGTCCGGCAGCGGTCGAGCAGGTCGGAGGTGAGCCGCTGGAACTCCGAGCGGGTGAGCTTCTCCTCCAGGTGCAGCGGGCCGGACGCGCCGAGGGTGATGTAGGGCAGGTTGATCGAGGTCTCGCTCGCGCTGGACAGCTCGATCTTCGCCTTCTCGGCGGCCTCCTGCAGCCGCTGGCGGGCGATCTTGTCCTGCGCCAGGTCGGTGCCGTTCTTGTTCTTGAACTGCTTGACCAGCCAGTCGACGACCCGGGAGTCCCAGTCGTCGCCACCGAGGCGGTTGTCGCCCTTGGTGGCCTTGACCTCGAAGATGCCGTCGCCGATCTCCAGCAGGGAGACGTCGAAGGTGCCGCCACCGAGGTCGAAGACCAGGATGGTCTGGTCCTGCTCGCCCTTGTCCAGGCCGTACGCGAGGGCCGCGGCGGTCGGCTCGTTGATGATCCGGTCCACGGTCAGCCCGGCGATCTCGCCGGCCTCCTTGGTGGCCTGCCGCTCGGCGTCGGAGAAGTACGCCGGCACGGTGATCACCGCGTTGGTGACCTGCTCGCCCAGGTAGGCCTCGGCGTCGCGCTTGAGCTTCTGCAGCACGAACGCGCTGATCTGCTGGGGACGGTAGTCCTTGTCGTCGATCTTGGTCTTCCAGTCCGTGCCCATGTGGCGCTTGACGGAGCGGATGGTCCGGTCGACGTTGGTCACGGCCTGGCGCTTGGCGACCTCGCCGACCAGCACCTCGCCGCCCTTGGCGAACGCGACCACCGAGGGAGTCGTGCGCGAACCCTCGGCGTTGGGGATGACGGTGGGCTCTCCACCTTCGAGCACGGCGACGACGGAGTTCGTCGTACCGAGGTCGATACCGACTGCACGAGCCATGTGTGTGTTCCTCCAGAGTGACTTGAGTCTGTGACGCTCAATCTACAACTTGAGCGACATTGGCTCAACTCTGCCCGGCGTACGCGTATTCCGCGATCCGGGAGAACCCTGGTTCGGTCCGCTCAGGCGCTGAGGCGCACCCGGGCGTCGATGTCCGGCAGCTCCACGAACGTCTGGCCCGGTGCCATCGCGAGCGGCGAGCCGTCGTCGAGGGTGAACACGAAGCCGGCCTCGGGCTTGGCCTTCGACCAGCGGCCCCGGACGGAACGGCCGCCGTGGGCGTAGCTGAAGGGACCCGAGCTGTGGATGATGGCGTGCAGCGGCTCCTCGTGCCCGCCGCCGCGATAGAGCTTGCCGTAGCTCTGGGCGGCCTTGATCACCAGCACGTTGTCGGTGCTCACCCGGGTCCCGTCGGCCAGCACGTGCGGCCCCCACGGCATGCTGCGCCGGTAGCGCCCGGTGTCCGGGTCGTAGGAGTAGGACATCCGGTAGTCGTCGCCCTGGTAGGGCACCTGCACCGTACGCGTGCGGCGGCCCTGCCGCGTGCTCACCTGCTCGGGGCTGGTGGCGAACGGGAAGTACGGGCGCTGCGGGCCGGCCCGGAACCGCTTCGTCTGCCGGCCCAGCACGCGGGGATGGCAGACGGTCGCGCGGTCGTAGTAGGTCTGCCCCTGGTAGACGCGGACCCGGGACGGGTCGGTGCCGTAGGACCCCGTGCCCTTGGTGTTGACGTAGGAGAGCAGGCCCTCCAGGTGTTCGCGGTAGTGCCGGACGTAGTTGACCACCCAGGGCGCCGCCCCGGTGTTGCCGATCAGTGCGTTCAACGGGCTGAGCAGCGGGATGTCGACCGGACGGATCGAGCGCACCGGGCCCACCGTCTCAGGCAGCCGGGAGTGGAAGACCGGCAGCAGCCGGGTCCCGCTGTAGCCCCGGGCGTCGCGGTAGCCGTCGAGCTGGACGAAGACGATGTCGGCCTCGTCGAGACCGCGCTGGGGATGCTCGTTGCGGTTGTCCGGCACCTTCACGGCGACCGCGGCGTGCCGCGCCCGGGGCTAC
>CAXTVE010000133.1:0-8274 GCA_964247485.1 uncultured Propionibacteriaceae bacterium | reverse complement strand
GTGCACGATCAGCTTCAGCATCCCGTAGGAGTCGCCGGTGATCTGGCCGCGGGCCAGCTCCCGGTAGCGGGAGATGCCCACCTCGAAGGGCACCGACTCGGTGGTCAGGTCGGCCTCGAGCTTTCCGCAGTAGGAGATCTCGGGGATGGTGTAGATGCCGATCGGCTGCAGCGCCTGCAGCTCGCGGGCCGGCTCGTCGAAGGCGTAGGACGCGGCGAGCCGGCCCTGGTCCATCGAGGTGGCGGCCAGCGCGGGGAACCCGATCACATCCCCGACCGCGTAGATGTGCGGGACCTCGGTGGCGTAGGTGCTGTCCACCTTGAGCCGGCCGCGGTGGTCGGCGGTGATGCCGGCGAGGTCGAGGTTGAGCCGGTCGGTGTTGCCCTGGCGCCCGGCGGAGTACATCACGATCTCCGCGGCGATCTTCTTCCCCGACGCCAGGGTGGTGATCGTCCCGCGACCCGAGCTCTGCACCGACGCCACCTCCTCGCCGAACCGGAAGGACATCGCGTGGTCGCGCAGGTGGAACTTCAGCGACTCCACGATCTCCGGGTCACAGAAGTCCAGCATCTGCGGCCGGAGCTCGACCAGGGTCACCCGGGTGCCGAGCGCGGCGAACATCGACGCGTACTCCACGCCGATCACCCCGGCGCCGACCACGACCATCGAGCCCGGGACCTTCTCCAGCTCGAGGATCTGGTCGGAGTCCAGCACCCGCGAACCGTCGAACTGCACGTTCTTCGGCCGGGCCGGCAGCGTCCCGGTGGCGATCACGATCTTCGCGGCGGTGAGGGTCCGGTGCACCTGGGTGCCCTCGATGTCCACCGACAGCGTGTGCGGGTCCACGAAGCCGGCCATCCCGGGGATGAGCTCGACGTGGTTGCGGAGCAGCTGTGACCGGATCACCTCGGTCTCCCGGCCGACCACGTGCTGCAGGCGGGCCAGCAGGTCGGCGATGGTGATCTCATCCTTGACCCGGTAGCTGGCGCCGTACATCTCCCGCAGCTGCATACCGGTGAGGTACATCACCGCCTCACGCAGGGTCTTGGACGGGATGGTGCCGGTGTTGACGCACACCCCGCCCACCATCGTCTTGCTGTCGATCACGCAGACCCGCCGGCCGAGCTTCGCGGCCATGATCGCGGCCTTCTGCCCGCCCGGCCCGGAGCCGATCACGGCGAGGTCGACATCGTAGGTGTGCTCCATGAACCAACCCTGCCACCAGTCAGGGGCCGCCGCCAGCGGCTCCGACCTCGACCAGTGCTACGCCGCCAGCCGCCGGCCGGCCCGGTGGATCATGGCCTGGACCACCACCGGGTGCAGGATCCGGACGGGGGCGAAGTAGAGCCGGCCGCGCCAGCCGTGCAGCCGTACCGTGGTGGTCACCCGCAGCAGCCGGGCCGCCGGGTCCACGGCGATCGCGCAGCGGAAGTCGAGGTGCCGGTCGTCGGCGGCGATCAGCACCTCGTCGCCCGCCTGTTCCCGGATGGCGAAGGTGTCGACGGGCGCCCTCGGGATGCCGAGCAGCGGCACCAGGAGCTGGCGGACCGCGAGCGCCGCCGCCACCCAGCGGGGCATGCCCGACGCGGAGAAGGCCTCCCGCGCCCAGACGGCGGGGTCGGTCGGGCTTCCCGCGGGCAGCGTCGCGATGGCGGCGTCGGCGAAGTCCGGGTGCGGGATGTCCCGTAGGGCGAGCGACCAGGGGGTGGCGACAGCAGACACGGCAACCTCCGTACGGTGGGGTATGGTCTGATCCGTACGGTACCGTACGGTCGTGGCGGAGAGGAAGCGGCTGGCCCGGACGGACTGGGTGGACGCCGCGTATGCGGTGTTCGAGGTGGCGGGACTGCGGGCGATCCGGGTGGAGACGCTGGCCCGGGAGCTGGACACGACCAAGGGCTCCTTCTACTGGCACTTCGCCTCTCGCGCAGACCTGGTGGACGGGGTGATGACTCGCTGGGAGAGCCGCGAGACCGACGGCGTGATCGCGGTCGCCGAGCAGGCGGGTGAGCCCCGGGACCGGCTGGCCGCCCTGTTCCGGACAGTCGCCGGGCGGTCGTCAGCCGGCGAACGCACCCTCTATGTGGAGGCGGCCACCGAGGGGGTCGCGGACACCGTCGCCCGGGTGACCGGCCGACGGATCGGGTTCGTCGCCGACCTGTTGACCCGGCTCGGCGTGCCGCCCGACGAGGCCCGGCGGAGGGCGGTGCTCGCCCTGGCCATCGCCCTGGGTCTCGACCAGCTGAGCGTCGGTGCCGGCGCTCAGCTGGCGACCGAGCCCGACGGACTCATCCGGTCGGCCCTGGCCGTGCTCGCCCCGCCCGGCCCCGCCGGTGGCTGAGCATCCAACCGGCGCAGCGCGGCGATGGCCACCTCCCGGTCGGTGGTCAGCCACATGTCAGGCATCGAGGCCTGCAGGAAGGCGCCGTAGCGAGCGGTGACCAGCCTCGGGTCGAGCACCGCCACCACCCCGCGGTCGGTGAGCCGTCGGATCAGCCGACCCGACCCCTGGGCGAGGAGCAGCGCGGCGTGGGTCGCGGCCACGGCCATGAACCCGTTGCCGCCGGCTTCGGCGACCGCCCGCTGCCGGGCCAGGGTGAGCGGCTCGTCGGGCCGGGGGAACGGGATCCGGTCGATGATCACCAGCTGACAGGTCGCCCCGGGGACGTCCACGCCCTGCCACAGCGACAGGGTGCCGAACAGGCTCACCTGCTCGTCGCGGACGAAACGGCGGGTCAGCTCGGGCAGCTGGGCGTCGCCCTGGCAGAGGATCTTCAGCTTCGGCAGCTCGCGGCGGACGTGCACTGCGGCGGTCTCCGCGGCCCGGCGCGAGCTGAACAGGCCGAGCGTGCGGCCGCCCGCCGCCCAGACCAGCTCGGCGATCTCGGCCAGGGCGGCCTCGGACAACCCGTCGCGGCCCGGCGGGGGCAGAGCGCGGGCGACGTAGCGGATGCCCTGCTGGCGGTAGGCGAAGGGCGACCCCACATCGAGGCCCCGCCACGGTGCCGGCGCGGTCTCCCCGTCGTCGCGAGCTCCCGTGCGCTGTCGGGCGAGCGGCGGGGGTCCAAGGGGTTCGTCCCCCTTGCTCGATACCGCCTCGGTCGGCGCCGGAGTGAACACCGGCTCGTCGTCCCGCTCGGCCGCCCCCCGCCCCCCCCTCGCGGCCCGCGGGGGGAACTCTCCGCCCCGCCTGAGGGGGGCCGAGGGCAGCCCCCCCGTGCGCGACCCCAAGCCCGCCCCCCGCATCAGCCCGGCAACCGACAGCGGGGCCACCCGGGCCTCCCGCCCGAGCCGGTCCCGGTCGGCCACCCAGACCACGTCGTACTCGCTCAGCGCGGCCATCCGCTCGGCGATGTCGAACACCTCGCGGACCGCCGCCGCGGCCTGCCGACGGTCGGACTCACCCTTCTCCTGGGTGCCGCCCAGCGCGCTGACCGCGGTCCGAGCGGCGTTGCGCAGCGTCTCGCACGCCTGCACCAACGCCGACCCCGGGTCCTCGACCCGGGCCAGCGGGGTCGCCTCGAGCGCGCCCCGCAGGGTGTCGGCCGACTCGAGCAGGGCGAGAGCGTCCTCGTCGTCCAGATAGGTGAGCGCCCGCCGGGCGACCCGCTCGACCAGCGCCGGCGTCAGCTCGGCCGACGCCGCCCCGGTGACCCGGCCGACCAGCTCGTGGGCCTCATCGATCACCACGGCGGTGTGCTCGGGCAGGGCGGTGCCACCGTGCATGGCGTCGATGGCCAGCAGGGCGTGGTTGGTCACCACCAGGTCGGCCGCCCGCGCCGCGTCCCGGGACGCCTCGACCAGACACGCGTCGCCGTAGGGGCAGCGTGCCGGGGTCAGGCACTCCCGCACGGGGATGGACACCTGCTGCCAGGCCCGCTCGGTGTGCGCAGGCGCGTCGTCGCGGTCGGCCAGCCCGCCGGCGCCGGCCTGCTCCTCAGCCCACTCGCGCAGGGCCAGCACCTCCGCCCCAAGCACCGACTCCGGCGTGGCGAGCGGCGCCGCCTTGATCGTCTCGGCCAGCTCGTCGGCCGAGATCAGGCTGCCCTGGTCCGCAGCAGCGCCGTCGCGGACCTTGAGCAGGCAGGCGTAGTTGGTCCGGCCCTTGAGGATGGCGTGCCGCGGCCGTTGGCCGGTCACCGCCTCCACCGCATCCAGGGCCGCCGGGATGTCGGCGTTCGCCAGCTGGCTCTGCAGGGCCCGCGTGGCGGTGGCGCCCACGATCCGCTCCCCCGGCTGCGCAGTCAGCCGGACCAGGGCCGGCGCCAGGTAGCCCAGGGACTTGCCCGTCCCGGTGCCCGCCTGGACCAGCAGGTGGCGGCCGTCGGCGAAGGCCGCGGCGATCGCATCGGCCATCGCCACCTGCCCGGGGCGCTCCTGCCCGCCCAGCCCGTCGACCGCGTACGCGAGCACCTCGCGGTGGCTGACGGGCGGGTCGACGTCCCCCGGCCCCTCGGTCACCGGTGCACTCTAGCCCCGCGCGGGCCCCCAGCTAGGGAGCGACGGGCGCGTACGGGGCGAGCTCGCCGGCCAGGTCCGGGTGGACCCGGGCGGTCACCCGGGTACCGGTGTCGGTGTGCTGGCTGCTCAGCAGCTCACCGAACCGGTGGATCCGGTCGACCAGGTCGCCGCGCTCGTAGGGCAGCACCACATCCACCTCGACCGCCGGCCGGGGCAGCCGGGACTCCAGCACCGACCGCAGCCGCTCGAGGCCCGCGCCGGTGCGCGCCGAGACGACGACGGCGTCGGGGTACGCGGTCCGCAGCGCGGCCAGCCCGTCCGCCGGTGCCTCGTCGGCCTTGTTGATCACCAGCAGCTCGGGCACGTCGCCGGCGCCGATGTCGGACAGCACCGCCCGCACGGCCCGTAGCTGCCCGACCGGATCCGCATCGGACCCGTCGACCACGTGCAGCAGCAGGTCGGCCTGCGCCGACTCCTCCAGGGTGGAGGCGAACGCCTCGACCAGGTCGTGCGGCAGGTGCCGGACGAAGCCGACGGTGTCGGTCAGGGTGTAGACCCGGCCGTCGCCGGTGCGCGACCGGCGGGTGGTCGGGTCGAGGGTGGCGAACAGCGCATCCTCGACCAGCACCCCCGCCCCGGTCAGCCGGTTGAGCAGACTCGACTTGCCGGCGTTGGTGTAGCCGACGATGGCGACCGAGGGCACCTGATGGCGCTTGCGCTCGGCGCGCTTGGTCTCGCGGGTGCCGTCCAGCTCACGCAGGCCGGCCCGCAGCTTGGCGATCCGGCTGGAGATCCGCCGCCGGTCGGTCTCCAGCTTGGTCTCGCCGGGGCCGCGGCCGCCGATGCCCACGCCGCCGCTCGCCCGGCCGCCGACCTGCCGGGACAGGTTGCCGCCCCAGCCGCGCAGCCGCTGCTTCAGATACTGCAGCTGGGCCAGCTCGACCTGGGCCTTGCCCTCGGCGCTGCGGGCGTGCGCGGCGAAGATGTCCAGGATCAGCGCGGTCCGGTCGACCACCTTGACCTTGACCTGGTCCTCCAGGTTGCGCAGCTGGGCCGGGCTCAGCTCGCCGTCGCAGATCACCGTGTCCGCGCCGGTGGCGACCACCACGTCGCGCAGCTCGGCAACCTTGCCGCTGCCGATGTAGGTGGACGGGTCGGGCCGGGTGCGCCGCTGGACCAGGCCCTCCAGCACCTGCGAGCCGGCGGTCTCGGCCAGCCGCTTCAGCTCGGCCATCGCGTTGTCGGCGTCGACCTGGCTGCCCGTGGTCCACACGCTGACCAGCACGACCCGCTCCAGCCGGAGCTGGCGGTACTCGACCTCGGTGACGTCGGCGAGCTCGGTGGACAGGCCGGCCACCCGGCGCAGCGACTGGCGGTCGGCCAGGTCCAGCTGGTCGCCGTCGACGTCCGGCTCGGGTCGGGGGCGCGGCTCGAGCCGCTCCCCGAGCAGCGCGGCGTGGGCAGGTGCGGGGGTGGTCTGCGGAACCGTCATCGTCCTCCCAGGCTCTCACGCGGGCCCAACTGCGGCCACGGTTTTTCGGGTCGTGTCCAGGCGGCCGAGCGTCGCCTCAGTAGACGGTGTACCCACCGTCGACGACCAGCACCGAGCCGGTCACGAAGCTGGAGGCGTCGGAGGCGAGGTAGACCACGCTGGGTCCCAGCTCGGCCGGCATCGCGTACCGCTGCATCGGCGCGTCGTCGATCCAGTGGGTCCGGAACTGCGGCTCGTCGACGGGCGCCATCTCGGTCTTGGTGTAACCCGGCGCGAGCGCGTTGACCCGCACCCCGTACGGCGCCCACTCCGCGGCCAGCGACTTCGTCAGCTGGTGCACGGCGGCCTTGGACGCGTTGTAGCCCGGCTGCCACTGCGGGCGGTTGACGATCTGGGCCGAGATCGAGCCGATGTTGATGATCACCCCGGTGCGAGCCGCGACCATCTGCCGGCCGAACGCCTGCGAGCAGTGCCAAACCCCGTCGACGTTGACGTCCATCACCGCCCGCCAGTCCTCGGGCGTCACGTCCAGCGCCGGCTTGTGGATGCAGGTGCCGGCGTTGTTCACCAGCACGTCGACCCGGCCCAGCCGATCGAGCACCTCGTCGACCGCGCGCTGCACCTGGGCGGGCTGGGTGACGTCGGCGGTGACCGCCACCGCCCGCACCCCCAGAGCCGCCAGCTCGGCGAGCGCCGTCTCGGTCCCGCCGCTGTCGCGGACCAGCAGCACCACGTCGCTGCCCGCCTCGGCCAGCGCGGTGGCCAGCGCCCGGCCGATGCCGCGGTTGCCCCCGGTCACCACCGAGACCCGGCCCGTCAACGAGAACGCGTCCAGCACCGACATCTGTTACTCCTTCCCAGCCCCGGGTCCGGTCCCGGGCACCGACACCTCGCCGTGGGCGACCAGCACCGCCGGTCCGGTCAGGATCGCCGCGCCGCCGGCCAGCTCCACCTCCACCGTCCCGCCGGGCACGTCGACCCGGTAGACGCTCGGCTCCTCGACCGGTTCCGGCTGCTCACCGCCGGGGGGGACAACCCCCCCGAACCCCCCCGGAAGAGCGACGGGTCGCGCGCGGGCGGCGGCCGCCGCTGCGACGGTGCCGGTCCCGCACGACCGCGTCTCCCCCACCCCGCGCTCGAAGACCCGCATCGCCAGGTGGCGCGGTCCGAGGACCTGCACGAACTCGAGGTTGACCCCGGCCGGGAAGGCGTCGGCCGGCGACCAGCCCGGTGCCCGGCCCAGGTCAAGGGCGTCGAGGTCGTCGACGAAGCTGACCGCGTGCGGGTTGCCCACGTCGACGCTGAGCGCGGCCAGCGGCGGCCTGCCGGCCGCTGTCACCCGGACGCCGGCGTCGGCGGCCCGGACCGGGCCCATCGCAGCCCGGACCCGGCCGTCGGGCAGCAGCGTGGTCTCCAGCAGCCCCGACCGGGTCGCGATGGGCACCACGGGGCCGGAGGCCAGGCCCGCGTCGACGAGGAAGCGCGCGAACACCCGGATCCCGTTGCCGCACATCTCCGCCACCGAGCCGTCGGCGTTGCGGTAGTCCATGAACCACAGGGAGCCGTCGCCGTCCCACTCCTCGACGTGCTTGGCCAGCACCGCGCGGAGCAACCCGTCGCCGCCGACGCCGGCGCGTCGGTCGCACAGGAATCTCACCTCGGCCGGACCGATGCCGAGCGTCGACTCGCGGTCCAGCAGCAGCACGAAGTCGTTCTCGGTCCCGTGACCCTTGCTGAACGACCACCTCCGCACGGGGCTCAGTCTGACACCTGGGCCCGGGCGCGGGTGACGAGCGCGACCACCGCGGCGCTCAGGTCGGGTCGGTCGAAGGCCAGCCAGCTGATGCGGGGGTCCTTGCGGAACCAGGAGTCCTGCCGGCGGGCGAACCGGCGGGTCGCCACCACCGTCCGGGCCCGCGCCTCGTCCTCGGACGTCTCGCCGTCGAGGAAGGCCAGCACCTGTCGGTAGCCCAGCGCCCGGGAGGCCGTACGCCCCTCGCGCAGGCCGCGGTCGGCGAGCCGGCGGACCTCGGCCACCAGGCCCTGGGCCCACATCCGGTCGACCCGCTCGGCGATCCGCTCATCGAGGCGGGGCCGGTCGATGTCCAGTCCGACCTGGACCACCCCGGGCAGGGCGTACGCGTGGGGCGGCAGCTCGGCGGCGTACGGCCCGCCCGTCAGCGCCACGACCTCGAGCGCCCGGACGATCCGGCGGCCGTTGCCGGGCGCGATCTGGGCCGCGCTGGCGGGATCGACGGCGGCCAGCCGCCGGTGCAGCGCCTCCGGCCAGCCGGCCGAGATCGTCAACGCCGACTCGATGC
>CAXTVE010000132.1:1290-8301 GCA_964247485.1 uncultured Propionibacteriaceae bacterium | reverse complement strand
CGGCCGTCGCGTCCGCGGGCACCCGGGGCACGACCGCGGTGGCCTGCTGTCCCGCCCGCACCCGGGCGATGTCGGCCTTCATCTCCCGCGCCGACTGGTAGCGGTCCGCGGCGTCCTTGGCCAGCGCCTTGAGCGTCACGGCGTCGATGTCGGAGGTGATCACCGGGTCGAGCTGGCTCGGCGGGACGGGCGCCTCGCGTACGTGCTGGTAGGCCACGCTGACCGGCGACTCGCCGACGAACGGCGGCCGCCCGACCAGCAGCTCGTAGAGCAGGCAGCCCGCGGAGTAGATGTCGCTGCGGGCGTCGACGGTCTCGCCGCGAGCCTGCTCGGGGGAGAGGTACTGCGCGGTGCCGATCACGGCCGCGGTCTGGGTCATGGTGGCGCTCGTGTCGGCGACGGCGCGGGCGATGCCGAAGTCCATCACCTTGACCGTGCCCGACTGGGTGAGCATCACGTTGGCCGGCTTGATGTCGCGATGGATGATGCCGGCGCGGTGGCTGTAGCTGAGCGCGTCGAGCACGCCCTGGGTCAGCTCGAGCGCCCGCTCCGGCAGGATCTTGCGGCCGTCGCGGAGGATGTCCCGCAGCGTCGGTCCCTCGACCAGCTCCATCACGATGTAGGGGATGGAGGTGCCGGTACGCGGGTCGGTCTCCTCGCCGGTGTCGTAGACCGCGACGATGTTGGGGTGGTTCAGACCGGCTGCGGACTGCGCCTCCCGGCGGAACCGGGCCTGGAAGGTCGGGTCGGTCGCGAGGTCGGTTCGCAGCTGCTTGACCGCGACCGGCCGGCCCAGCCGGGTGTCGACCGCCCGGCGGACCTCGGCCATGCCACCCCGGCCCAGCAGGTCGTCCATCTCGTACCGGCCACCGACGATCAGGTCAGCTGCCATCTCACTCACTCCTCCTCCAAACCCCGAGCCATTCTCAGGCATACCCCGGGCTCCGCCTAACCGCGCCCGCGTGGGCCGAGCCCTTCCCCCTGGCCGCAGATCACAACCCGGCCTCCATCACGGCCTTGGCGATCGGCGCAGCCAGCCGGCCGCCGGCGATGTCGTCGCGGGGGATGTCGGCGTCCTCCACGATCACCGCGACGGCGACCTTCGGGTCGTCCAGCGGCGCGAAGGAGGTGAACCAGGCGAACGGCTTGCGCCGGGGGTCCGACTGCGCGGTCCCGGTCTTGCCGCCGACCTCGACCCCGCTGATCTGCGCCGCGCGGCCGGTGCCACTCTCCACCACCACCGCCATCATCTGCTGCAGCGCCGCCGCGTGCTCGGGGTTCAGCGGCGTGGACAGCACCTCGGGCCGGTGGGTCTCGATCGGCTTCAGGTCCGGCGCCTGCACCGTGCTGACCACGTAGGGATCCATCAGCACCCCGTCGTTCGCGATCGCAGCCGCCACCATGGCCATCTGCAGCGGGCTGGCCGCCACGTTGAACTGGCCGATCGCGCTCAGCCCGAGCTGGGCGTCGTCGAGCTCGTCGGGGAACCGGCTGGCCGCGCCGCCCAACTCGGGCAGGTGCCGCCGGTCGAAGCCGAACAGCCCCGCCTGCTCCCGCAGCTTGTCCTCGCCGAGCGCGATCCCGAGGTTGGCGAACGCGGTGTTGCAGGACACCCGCAGCGCCTGGGTCAGAGTCACCTGCTTGCCGCCGCAGCTGCTCGAGTTGCCCAGGAAGGTGTTCGTGCCGGGCAGCTTGAGCCGGTCCGGCGAGGCGATCTTGTCCTCGGGCAGCCGGCCGTCGGCCAGTGCGGCGGCCGCCGTGACCAGCTTGAACGTCGAGCCCGGCGGGTAGACCTCGCGCGCCGCCCGGTTGGCCAGCGGCCGGTCCTGGTCGCCGGCCAGCCGGTTGTACGCCTCGTCGGCCGCCTTGATGTCGTGGCTGGCGATGTCGTTGGGGTCGTAGCTCGGGCTGGTCACCATGGCCAGCACGGCGCCGGTCTTCGGGTCGAGCGCGACCACCGCGCCCTTCTGATTGCCGAGCCCCTTGGCCGCGGCCTCCTGCATCTTCGGCACGATGGTGGTCTGCACGCTCGCGCCCTCCGGGGCCCGGCCGACCACCAGGTCGATCAGCCGCCGGACGAACAGGGAGTCGTCGGTCCCCGCGAGCTGGGAGTTGTACGTCGTCTCCAGCGCCGTACGCGCGTGGTCGTAGGAGTAGAAGCCGGTGACCGGGGCGTACAGCTCACCCTCGGGGTAGACCCGCTGGAACTCGAAGTTGTCGTCGGAGCGCTTCGTCTCGGCGATCTCGGTCTTGCCGGCCGCCAGGATCGCGCCTCGGTTCTGGGCGAACTCGGCGTCGCGGACGCGGCGGTTCTGCGGCTCGGCGGCCAGTGCGCTCTGCCGCACGACCATCATGTAGGTGCCGTTGGCCAGCAGCAGCCCAAACATCAGCATCGCGATCAGGGCCACCCGGCGGATCGGCCGGTTCACGTTTCTGCCCTTCTCGCACCCGTCGCGCTCTCGGAGCTGCCGCCGTCGTCACTCTTCGCAGAGGAAAAGCGTCTCCGCACATCGTTCCTCCGATCGGCACCCGAGCGCTCCTCCGATGCTCGAAGGGCGGGCCCGCCCCGGGATGTCGTCACGAGACTCCCACCGGCGTCTTGACCACCTGGGTCGCCTCGGCGTCGGGGTCGGGCGCGGCGACGGTGGCCACCGGCTTGCGCACCGCGTGGCTGATCACCAGCAGCAGCGCCATCACCACCCAGTTGCTGACCATCGAGGATCCGCCCTGGGACATGAACGGCGTGGTCAGCCCGGTCAGCGGGAGCAGCCGCGTCACCCCACCCAGAATGGTGAACACCTGCAGCGCGAAGGCGAAGGACAGGCCCGCGGCCAGCAGCTTGCCGAACGGCTCGCGGCACTGCAGGGCCGTCCGCAGCCCGCGGGCGACGATCAGCCCGTAGACCAGGATCACCGCCATCAGGCCGGTCATCCCCAGCTCCTCGCCGATCGCGGCGGCGATGAAGTCGCTGCGGGCCAGCGGCGTCAGCCCCGGGCGGCCGAGGCCGAGCCCGGTGCCGAGCAGCCCGCCCCAGGCCATCCCGAACTGGGCGTTGATCACCTGGTAGTGCGCGTCGTAGTCGGAGAAGGGGTCCAGCCACGCGGCCACCCGGATCTTGACGTGGGCGAACAACAGCCACCCGACGTAGGCGCCGCCGGCGAACAGCAGCGTGCCCAGCACCGCCCACCCCGGTCGCTCGGTGGAGACGTAGAGCAGCATCACGAACAGGCCGAAGAACAGCAGCGACGTGCCCAGGTCCCGCTGAAACACCAGGATCGCCAGGCTGAGCGCCCAGATCACCGCGATCGGCCCGAGGTCGCGGGCCCGGGGCAGGTCGATCCCGAGCACGCGGTAGCCGGCCAGGGCCAGCACGTCGCGCTTCTCCACCAGGTAGCTGGCGAAGGCGATGGACAGCAGCACCTTGGCCGCCTCCGCGGGCTGGAAGCTGTACGGCCCGACCTGGATCCAGATCTGGGCCCCGAACTTCTCGGTGCCCAGTCCCGGGACCAGCGGCAGCAGCAGCAGCACGATCCCGACCAGGCCGATCGTGTAGGTGAACTTCTGCAGCACCTTGTGCTCGCGCAGCAGGACCACGACCCCGATGAAGAGCAGCACGCCCAGCGCGGTCCAGATCAGCTGCTGTCGGGCGCCGTTCGTGGGTGGGTCGTTGATCAGGTCGATCCGGTGGATCATGGCCAGCCCGAGCCCGTTGAGCAGGACCACGCAGGGCAGGATGACCGGGTCCGCGTAGGGCAGCCGCCACCGCACCGCGAGGTGGGCCAGTGCAGCGAGACCGACGCAGACCGCGGCCAGCGTCGGGAACGCCTCGGACAGGCGGCCGGTGACGTTGAGGTCGACCTGCACGTAGGCCCCGAGCGTGATCAGCAGGGCGAACAGGACCAGCACCAGCTCGATCCCACGGCGCTTGCGGGGGACCACGGTGACGGGCGGGGCACTCACGTGGCTTCCTCGCTTGTGCTCGCAACCTCGCTCACGTCAGCACTCCGGCCCGGTGGGCGAGGCGGTGGGATCCTGCGCGGGGCTCGCCACCGCCGAGGCGGGCGAGCCGCTCGGCATCGGACTGGGCGGTGGCGGGGGCGTCGGCGCGGGGGTGGGCTGCGGCGTCGGCGGCTGGGTGGCGCAGCGTTCGGCCGCCGCGGTCAGCTGGGCCACGGTGGCCCGGGCCGAGTCCAGGTCGATCGCCTCGATGTTGTTGCGCACCTGGTTGGCGTAGTAGGGCGGCAGAGCGGTCAGGGTCAGCGGCTGGATCTCGTAGACCCGGGCCAGCGGGGCCGCGTCGGCCAGGCCCTGGTAGATGGCCACCTGTTCCCCGGCGGCCCCGACGAAGAACTGCGTCCGGGTCCACGCGTACGCCGCCCCGAGTCCCGCGCCCACCACCAGCAGCAGCACCACCAGCCCGGCCAGCGGCCGGACCCAGCGGCGGCGGCCGGGGGCGCGCGGGCTGTAGCGCGACTCGTCGTCCGGCTCGGTCGAGACCCGGCGCGTGGGCGGCGGGTCGGCATTGTCTCCGGCTCCGTCGCCGGGCTCGGTGGCCGGGCCGGTGCCGTGGAGCTCGGGAATGGGGCGTTCGCCGGCCGCGCCCAGCACGATCGGCGGACTGGTCGCCGCGCCGTCCTCGCCGACCACGTCGGCCACGATCACGGTGATGTTGTCGATGCCGCCCTCGGCCAGGGCCTCCGACACCAGCCGCTCCAGCGCCGCGTCCATGGTCGGCCGGCGCAGGGCCTCGGCGATCTCGTCGTCGTCGACCAGCCCGCACACCCCGTCGCTGCAGAACAGCAGCCGGTCGCCCGCCTGGACCGGCACCCGCTGCAGGTCGGGGTCGTTGGCCGGCTGGCCGTTCAGCACCTTGAGCAGCAGCGAACGATGTGGGTGGTTGGCCGCCTCCGCCTCGCTGATCTTGCCGTCGTCGACCAGGGACTGCACCCAGCTGTGGTCGTGGGTCAGCCGTTCGAGCCGACCGTCGCGCAGCCGATAGGCCCGGCTGTCACCGATGTGGGCCAGGCCCAGCTCCGCCCCGTCGAACAGAGCACCGGTGAGGGTCGTCCCCATCCCGTCCAGCGCCGGTTCGGCTTCGACCAGGTCGGCGATGCGGTCGTTCGCCGCGTTGACGGCGCGGCCCAGCACCTCCAGCATCCGCTCGCCGGTCGCGTCGTCGTCGACGTGCCGGATCGTCTCGATCGCGACCGCCGAGGCCAGGTCGCCCGCCGCCGCACCGCCCATGCCGTCGGCGACCACCAGCAGATGAGAGCTGGCGTAGCCCGAGTCCTGGTTGTTCTTGCGGATCAGGCCGATCTCGGAGTGGGCCACGTAGCGCAGCAGCAACGTCACTTAGCTCACGGCTCCAGCCTCATCACGGTGCGGCCGATGCGGAGGGTGTCGGCGAGGGTGATCGTGGTCGGCGCGGTGATCCGAGCCCCGTTGACGTAGCTGCCGTTGGTCGAGCCCAGGTCTTCCAGGTAGACGCCGTCGGAGTTGCTGATCACCCGGGCGTGCCGGGTCGAGACGTAGTCGTCGTCCAGGTTCAGGCTCGCGTCGGGCCCGCGCCCGATCAGCACCGGGCCGTCCGCCAGGGCGGCCGACTGGCCGGTCTGGCTGCCCTGGGTGATGACGAGGACCCGGGGTTCGCCCCGCGTACGCCTCGTCTTCTTGGGGGGCGGGGCGGGAGCCTCGAGGGGCTGCGCCTCGGCGTCGACCGAGCCCGGGGCCGGGACCGTACGGCCGAAGAGGTCGCTGCGGATCACCGAGACCGCTGAGGCGATGAACAGCCAGAGCAGTGCCAGGAAGAGCACCTTGATGACGGTGAGGGCGATCTCGGACATCGCGCGCTAACGTCCGGGGGCGTGGACGAGCATCCGGGTCGACCCGATCTCGATCCGTGATCCCTCCCCCAGGACGGCGTGCCGAACCTTCTGCCCGTTGACCACGATGCCGTTGGTCGAGCCGAGGTCGACGATATCGACCTGCGGGGCGGACATGTCGCCGGTCACCCGAATCTGGGCATGGGCGCGGGAGATCCCGGGGTCGTTGATCCGGAGGTCGGCGTCGCTGCCGCGACCGATGACCAGGCCGGGCGGCCGCAGCGGGTGCCGGGTGCCGTTGACCTCGAGCACGAGCGAGGCCCGGCGGACGGTGGTGTCGCCGACGGGCGCACTGTCGCGGTGCTCTGGGGCGCTGATGCCGGCGACGGCCTCGGAGGACACGGTGAAGCGGCCCGTCGGCAGCCCGCTGTCCAGCTCGAACTTCAGCTGGATGGGGCCGTTGAACACGTAACCCATCTCGCGCGCGTGCTTCTTCAGCTCGGCGCCGATCTCGTTGTTGAGCGTCCGTGCGTAGGGGGCGAGCTTGTCGTGGTCGGACTGGGAGAGGTGCACGGTGAACTGGTTGGGGACCAGCCGCTTGTCGCGGGACATCAGCTTGGCCTCGGCATCCAGCTCGCGCTGCAGCCGCGCGGTGATCTCCACCGGCTGCACGTCGCCCTTGAACGTGCGGGCGAAGACGGCGCTGACCGCCCCCTCGACCTTCTTCTCGAATCGCTCGAGAATGCCCATGTCCCCTCCTTTCCTGACTCAAGCGACTCCGATCGTATCCGCCCGGGCGCCTCGGGCCGGGCGAAACCGCTCCGGCGTCGGCGTGCGGCCGTGCTAGCCTTGCCCGGCTGGTTCGCCCTGGTGTCGCCGTCATCGGCGGTGTGAAAGCGGGCCTGCGCGCGAGTGGCGGAACGGCAGACGCGCTGGCTTCAGGTGCCAGTGTCCGCAAGGACGTGGGGGTTCAAATCCCCCCTCGCGCACCATCAGTAACGTAACCCCAGGCGGGCGTGGCCGTCGCGGCACGCAGCCTGGGGAGCAGGACCGCTATGCCCCCGGATTCTTCGACGGCAGCTGCATCGTGCGGTTCGAGAGGGATCGGACCCCGCACTGCAACGAACCATCGGTTCGGGGACTTGTTGAGGGTATGAGGACCCGGGTCGGCGATCGGGCGGCCGCGGCC
>CAXTVE010000132.1:0-1190 GCA_964247485.1 uncultured Propionibacteriaceae bacterium | reverse complement strand
CCTGGTCGCCGCCGGCGACGAGGTCTGGCGGCTGTGCGGCGAGCTGACGCCGCGACAGCGCGCTGCGGTGATCCTCCGTTTCGTCGCCGATCTCAGCTTCGCCGACATCGCGGTCGCGCTCGGCTGCCGCGAGGCCACGGCCCGGTCCCACGTCCGTCGTGCCCTGGTCCAGCTGCGCCGACGTCTGGAGGATGAACGATGACTGATCCGATCGAGCAGCTGGTCCGTCGCGGCCTGACCGAGCTCGTACGCGACAAGCCGCCCCTGGGCCCGATCGACCTGGAGGCGGTGACGGCCGCGCGCTCGCGCCGCGGCACGGGTAGCCCTCACCGGGCGACGACCCGCTGGCTGCTGGCGGCGGCGGTGCTCGTCCTGGTGGCGGGCCTTGGTGTCGCGGGCTTGCTCAGCCTCCCGCAAGGACCTCGGCAGGTCACGACAGCCGAGCCGCAGCAGGGTCCCGGCCAGCTGACCGGGATCCGTTGGCTGGCGACCCGGATCGGGGACCAGCCCGCCCGGCCGGACCGGGAGGGCGTGGTGCCCTTCCTCATCTTCGAGTCCGCCGACCGGGTCCGCGGCAACCACGTGTGTAACAGACTGACGGCCAGCTACCGCCTCGACGGCGACCGGCTGCGCTTCAGCGGGGGCATGGTCACCGAGATCGCGTGCCGTGATTCGGCGGCGATCGAGCGACAAGCACAGGCGTACGGCGATGCGCTCAATGCCACAGCCCTGGTGCGGCGCAACGGTGCGACGCTGACCCTGCTCGACTCCGCCGGTGGGACCCTCCTCGTGTTCCGGGCGGCCTCGGCCCCGGACCCGTCGGAACCGGTGATGATCCGGCTGCGGAACGGCACCGCACTCGACCTCGTCCGGGTCCGGGCCAGCTTCCCGGACGGTTCGACGATCGACTACGGTCCGGTGAAGACCGGTCAGAGCACCGACTACCGCCACGTCGCCGGGGCATACACCTACACCGACCTCCGCATCCGTACCGCCGACGGGCAGGAGCTGGTGTTCCACTCGAGCGAAGACTCCCGCGAGGCTGCGCTGGCGCCCGGCCGCTACACCTTCGTCCTGCAGATCATCGGCGAGGGCGGCAAACGCCAGGTCGACCTGCGCCTCGAGGCCGATCAGTAGCGGGCCAGCCCGACCTCGGCGCCCACCGGGTCCGGCCACGCCGTGCCCGCCGC
>CAXTVE010000131.1:0-8325 GCA_964247485.1 uncultured Propionibacteriaceae bacterium | reverse complement strand
CCCTCCTGGGCCGCCGGCCGGGCTGCGGCGCCGGTCGCGTCGGCCTGAAACACCGTGTGCGGGCCGCCCGGGTAGTCCCGGTCGAACCGCACACGTTGTGGCGATCAGTTCCCCTAGACCAGGCTGTTCTCCTCCAGCCACTCCTTGGCGGCGGTGGCGGCCGAGGCCTTCTCGCCCCCCTCGACCCGGTCACGGAGGGCGATCAGGCCCTCGGTGGTGAGCTTGGCGGAGATGGCGTTCAGGGTCTCACCCAGCTGGTCAGAATAGGCCGATTCGGCGACCAGCGGGACGATGTTCTGCGAGGAGATCATGTTCTCCGGGTCCTCGAGCACGACCAGGTTGTTCTCGACCAGGGCGGGTGAGGTGGTGTAGATGTCGGCCACCTGCACGGAGTCATCGACCAGCGCCTTCACGGTGTCCGGACCGCCGAAGTCCTCGATGGGCACGAACGAGACGTCCTTGGCGTCGGCCCCTACCTTGTAGACCGACTTCAGGCCGGGGATGCCGTAGCCCAGCTCACCGAACTGCGGGTTGGCGCCGAGCTTGAACGGGACGATCTTGCTCAGGTCGCCGATCGCGGCGATCCCCTTGTCGGCGGTCGCCTTGGTGACGACGTACGCGTCCTTGTCCTCCGCGGCGGCCGAGTCGAGCACCCGGAGCTTGTCCGCGGCCACAGCGGTCACCAGGGCCTTGTCCACGTCCTCGGTGGTCCGCTCGGTGTACTCCGGGTTGTAGTAGGCGAGCAGGTTCCCGTTGTACTCCGGGATCAGGTTGATGGAGCCGTCGCGCAGGGCCGGGATGGTCTGCTGCCGCGGGCCGATGTTGAACTTCGTCTGGACCGTGACGCCCTTGGCGGTCAGGCCCTGGGCGTAGATCTCACCGAGGATCTCGCTCTCGGGGAAGGCGAAGGACCCGACGACGACTGTGGTGCCGCCACCGGAGGCGGACCCGGCCGGCTCGGCCGGTGCGGTCGGGTCGTTCGACCCGCAGGCCGCCAGGGTGGTGATCAGGCCGAGGGCGATCGCGGTGGTCACGACCCGGGCCGACCGAAGCCGGTACCAGTAACGGGGAGTGGACATGAGGTGGTTTCCCTTCATCTTCATGCGTTGGTGGAGGTGGTGCTCGTGGTCGGCAGGGCGTCGCGTCCGCGTCGTCCGCTCGTGCTGTCGCTCAGCCCTTTCGTGGCCGTGGCCCGCTGGACGAGGGCGAAGATCCCGTCGAGCGCGAGCGCCAGGGCGGTGACCAGAATTGCGCCGCCCAGGATCAGATCGTAGTCATTGAGCCCGATGCCGCTGGTGATGATGCGGCCGAGACCGCCCAACCCGGCGTACGAGGCGATCGTCACGGTGGCGACGACCTGCAGCACCGCGGCGCGGATCCCGCCGACGATCAGTGGCAGGGCCAGCGGGATCTCGACCGCCGTGAGGATCTGCCACTCGGTCATCCCGTTGGCCCGCGCGGCGTCGATCGTCTGTCGGTCGACCGACTCCAGACCCGAGTACGCGCCCCCCAGCATGGACGGGACGGCCAGCACGACGAACGCGATGGTCGCCCCGACGATCGGCGCGCGGTCGTAGGACAGCACGTAGCCGAACACCATCAGCAGGAAGAACAGCAGCCCCAGGGTGGGCAGCGCCCGCATCGCCCCGGTGAAGGTGATCACGAACTGCCGGCCCCGGCCGGTGTGGCCGATGTAGAACCCGAGCGGCAGCGCGATCAGCGCGGCGAGGACGATCGCGATCCCGGTGTACGTCAGGTGCTCGACCAGCCGGTCCTGGATCGGCAACGGGCTCTGCTGCCCGGGGGTCCAGTGAGCCGGGTCGAAGATCCAGGCCAGCGCGCCGAGCAGCAGGTTCACCGCACACCCCCGCCCGGGGCGGTGAGGTCGAGAGCGGACGGGGCGACCGGGGACGGTGCCCGCCGCGCCCCGGCCCGACCGCCACCGCCGACGTCCCGCCAGGGCATCAGCAACCGGCCGATCCCCACGATGACCAGGTCGAACACCAGGGCGAGCAGCATGCTGATCACGATGCCCACGAGGACCTCGGCGAGGATGCCGCGCTGCTTGCCGTTCTGGAACAGGTAGCCCAGATTGGCCGAGCCGATGATCACCCCGACCGAGACCAGGGCGATGGTGCTGACCGAGACGATCCGGATGCCGGCCAGCAGCACCGGGCCGGCCAGCGGGAGCTCGACGCGGAAGAACCGCGCCCGGGAGGAGAAGCCGATCGCCGTGGAGGCGTCCAGCGTCCGCTCCTCGACGGAGGCCAGCGCGTCCGCGGCGGAGCGGGCCATGATCGCCACCCCGTAGATGGTCAGCGCGACCACCAGGTTGGTCTCGTCCAGCACCCGGGTCGGGATGATCAGCGGCAGGATGACGAACAGGGGCAGCGACGGGATGGTGTAGAGCAGGCTGCCGCCGGTGATCACGATGGAGCGCAGGATCCGGTTGCGGTTCGCCAGCCAGCCCAGCGGGATGGACAGCACGAAGCTGGCCAGGATCGGGATGATCGACAGCCGCAGGTGGTTGAGGGTCAGCGTGCCGATCAGGTCCAGGTTGGCGAGTGTCCACCTCACGAGGTGCTGCTCCCGGTGCGCGTCGGGTCCGCGGACTCGCTGCCGTCGAGGACGCCGAGCGGACGGCCGGAGCCGTCGACCACCAGCGTCAGGCCGCGGTCACCGGTGCGCTGTTGCAGGAACAGCTCCCGGCCGCCCTTGTCGGCGCCGATGAAGCTGGCCACGAAGTCGTCGGCCGGGTCCGCGAGGATCTCCGCCGGCGTGCCGGCCTGGGCGATCTCGCCGCCCTTCTTCAGGATGACGACCTGGTCAGCGAGGGTGAAGGCCTCGTCGATGTCATGGGTGACGAACACGACCGTCTTGCCGAGCTCGCGCTGCAGCCGGTTCAGCTCCAGCTGGAGATCAGCCCGGACGATCGGGTCCACCGCCCCGAACGGCTCGTCCATCAGCAGGATGTTGGGGTCGCTGGCCAGGGCCCGGGCCACGCCGACGCGCTGCTGCTGACCGCCGGAGAGCTGGCGGGGGTAGCGGTCGGCCAGTGACCGGTCGAGCCCGACGGTGTCCAGCAGCTCCAGGGCCGCCGCCCGGGCCTGGGCCTTGTCCACCCCTTTGAGCATGGGCACGGTGGCCACGTTGTCGACCACCTTGCGGTGGGGCAGCAGGCCCGCCGCCTGCAGGACGTAGCCGATGCTGCGCCGCAGCTGCACCTTGTCCTGGCTCACCACGTCGACATCGTCGATCAGGATCTGGCCCGACGTGGGCTCCACCATGCGGTTGATCATCCGCAGCAGGGTGGTCTTGCCGCAGCCCGACGACCCGACGAACACGGTCGTCTTGTGCGAGTCGAGCACGAAGTTGAAGTCGTCGACGGCTGTGGTGCCGTCCGGGAACGTCTTGCTCACCGAGCGGAACTCGATCATGGACGGGCTCCTTCCGCAGCTCGAACCAGGCCGTTACCCGGCGCAGAACCGAACAAACCAGCCGAAGTTTATCGGGAATGCCTCCCGCGATCCGGAACCTCCACCACTCGGCCGGGCGGCCCGCCGGGCGAGGAACCGCCGCCTACTGGAGACCGCCGCGGACGGCCGTGACCCGCTGGGTGTTGAAGCCCAGCCAGTGCATCCGGCCGACGTAGCGGGCGTGCTCGACCTTGATGCAGCGGTCCATGATCACGCTCACACCGCCGTCGGTCGCGATCCGGGCCCCGTCTGCGTTGATCACCCCGAACTGGCACCACAGCGTGCCCGCCCCGATGGCGACCGTCTCCTCCGCGATGCCCGGCAGGGCGTCCGGGGCGCGGAAGACGTTGACGATGTCGACCGGCTCGCCAATCTCGGTCAGGCTGGGGAAGCTCCGCTCACCGAGGATCTCCGGCTCTCGCGGGTTCACCGGGATGACCCGATAGCCGTGCCGGCGCAGGTAGTAGCCGACGAAGTGGCTGGCCCGCAGCTCGTTCTTGGACAGGCCCACCACGGCGATGGTCTTCGCGGCGTAGAGCACCCGCTGGATGGTCGCCGGGTCCTGGTACGGCGCGAGGTCTTCGGGGCTCACCGGGCCTCACCGCCCTTCGACGAGCTCGGGGCGCGTCACTCCGGCGCCGACCAGGGCGAAGGCCTGCTCCAGGTCCCACAGCAGGTCGTCGATCGACTCGAGCCCCACGGACAGCCGCACAGTCCCCGGCCCCACCCCGCCGGCCCGCAGCTCGTCGTCGCTCAGCTGCCGGTGCGTGGTGCTCGCGGGGTGGATGATCAGGCTCTTCGCGTCGCCCACGTTGGCCAGGTGCGACCACAGCGTCACCCCGCGGATCAGGTCCTGCCCGCCCTCACGCCCGCCGGCGCACTCGAACGAGAACACCGCGCCCGTCCCCCGGGGCAGGTACTTCTCCACCAGCCCCGCGTACGCGCTCCCCGGCAGGCCGGGGTGGCGCACGTTCGAGGCCAGCTCGTGCCGCTCGAGGAACTGCGCGACCGCGTAGGCGTTGGCGACGTGGCGCTCCATCCGCAGCGACAGCGTCTCCAGCCCCTGCAGGAACAGGAACGCGTTGAACGGGGCCATCGCACCGCCGAGGTCGCGCAGGGTCTCGGCCCGCAGCTTCATCAGGTAGCCGTAGGTGCCGAACGTCTCGTGGAACTGCAGTCCGTGGTACGCCGGGGACGGGTCGGCGACCACGGGGAACCGCCCGTTGGACCAGTCGAAGGTCCCGGCCTCGACGACCACGCCGCCGATCGAGGTGCCGTGCCCGCCGATGAACTTGGTCGCCGAGTGCACCACGATGTCGGCGCCCCACTCGATGGGGCGGCAGAGGTAGGGCGTCGCGAACGTGCTGTCGACGATCAGCGGCAGGCCGTGCTCGTGCGCGATCGCGGCCACGCCCTCGATGTCCAGGACGTTCCCGCCCGGGTTGCCGATGGTCTCGCCGAAGAAGGCCTTCGTGGTCGGCCGCACCGCCCCCCGCCAGGCGTCCAGGGAGTCCGGGTCCACCCAGCTCAGCTCGACGTTCATCTTGCCCAGCAGGTGCTTGAGCTGGTTGACCGTCCCGCCGTAGAGCGCCGACGACGCCACGACGTGGTCGCCCGGCTCCAGCAGCGTGAACAGCGCGGCGGCCTGGGCGGCGATCCCGCTGGCGAAGGCGACCGCCCCGGCGCCGCCCTCCAGGTTCGCCACCCGCTCCTCGAACACCGCCACCGTCGGGTTCATGATCCGCGAGTAGGTGTTGCCGTACTCCTGCAGGTTGAAGTACGCCGCCGCCGACTCCGGGTCCTCGAAGACGTAGCTGGTGGTCTGGAAGATCGGCACCGCGCGGGCGCCGGTGTTCGGGTCGGGCCGCTGTCCGGCGTGCAGCTGCCGGGTGTCGAACCCGAACTGGTGGTCGTCTTCGATCCTCACTGGTCCCCTCTCAAGAACTGGCGGATGATCGGCGTCTGGGCGGCCTCCTCGAGCAGGAAGCAGTCGTGCCCGTACGGTGCGTCGATCACGTGCAGCTCCGTCGGTCGGCCCGAGGCGGCCAGGGCGTCGTGGATCTCCTGCGACCCCGACGGCGGGTAGAGCCAGTCGGAGCTGAAGGCGATCAGCAGCGTACGCGCCCGCACCCGCTCCAGCGCCCGGACGAGCGAGCCGCCGCCGTGGTCGCGGGCGAGGTCGAAGTAGGTCAGCGCGCGCGAGGTGTAGAGGTAGGTGTTGGCGTCGAAGCGGTGCACGAACGAGTTGGCCTGGTGCCGCAGGTAGCTCTCGACCTCGTACTCCGGCTCGGTGATCGTGAATCGGAGCTCGTCGCCCGCCTGCAGCCGCCGGCCGAACTTCTCCGCCAGGGCCGGACCCGACAGGTAGGTCACGTGCCCGACCATCCGGCCGACGCCCATGCCGGCGTCCGGCGTACGCCCCGTGCCGTAGTAGTGCCCGCCCTGCCAGGCCGGGTCGCGCAGGATCGACTCGCGGGCGATCGCGTTCCAGGCCAGGCCCTGCGGCTGCAGGGCGTGGGTGCTGGCGATCGGCACGATCGCGTCGACCTGGTCGGGGTAACGGACCGCCCACTCCAGCGCCTGCATGCCGCCAAGCGAGCCCCCGGCGACCGCCGCCAGCCGGTCGATGCCGAGGGCGTCGAGAAACGCGCGCTCCATCCGGACCAGGTCGGCGACCGTGAGCACCGGGAAGTCGGCACCGTACGGGCGGCCGGTGCTCGGGTCGACGGACGACGGGCCGGTGGTGCCCCGGCAGCCGCCGAGCAGGTTGGTCGACACCACGAAGAAGTGGTCGGTGTCGAAGGCCTTCCCGGGCCCGATCATGCCGTCCCACCAGCCCAGACCCCGGCCGCGGGAGCCGTCCCGGTCCTCGGCCGCGAAGCCGTCCCGGGTGCTCTCGGCGGGTGGCGTACGGGCGGTGCCGGCCGCGTGCGCGTCGCCGGACAGCGCGTGGCAGACCAGGATCACGTTGTCGCGCGCGGGGGCGAGCGCGCCGTAGGTCTCGTACGCGACCCGGACCGGGTGCAGCGTCTCGCCGCAATCGAGCGGGAGGGGGTCGGGCAGGTCAAGATACTGCGTCTCCACGGTGCCGACCGAACCGGCGGCGAGCGTGGACAATGCCATGGGTGCGAGCGTAGTCCAGGTATCTGGGGTTATTGTCGGCTCTCTTGGTAGGAAATACGTCTCGGCGAAGGGGAGAACAGACATGACGGTCACCGACGACAGCAAGACCGCGGAGAACGGGGTCAACGTCCAGGCGCTGCTGGACGCCCGCGAGGTGCTGAAGGGCGCGCCCGAGGCGGCCCAGTTCACCTGGCGGGCCTCCTCGACCTGGAAGCAGGGCCAGGGTGTCGCCAGCACGACGACGGTCCAGAACTTCTTCGGCCTCGGCGCCGAGCAGCAGCACAAGCAGGAGACGACCTTCGACGCCGATCACCCCGAGGTGTTCGCCGCCCAGGACACCGGCATCACGCCCATCGAGTACCTGCTGGTCGGGCTCGCCGGCTGCCTGACCGCCGGCGTCGCGTCGGTCGCGCAGAACCGCGGCATCCAGCTCAACTCGGTGCGTGCGACCGTCGAGGGCGACCACGACATCCGTGGCATCCTCGGCGCCGACCCGGACGTGCGCAACGGCTTCAACGACGTCAAGGTCACCTTCGAGATCGACGCCGACGCCCCGAAGGCCGACATCGAGGCGCTGGTGGCCCAGTCCCAGAAGCGCTCGGCGGTGTTCGACGCGCTGACCAATCCGACCAACGTGACGGTCGAGGTCGCTTGACGGGGGTCCGAGGGGGCCGTCCCCCTCGCTGGTACGGAGGCGCCTGATCGAGCGTTTCTCCGCCGTCGTCGTCGGGGCCGGGCACGCCGGACTCGCCGCCAGTCGCGAGCTCACCGCCCGGTCGATCGACCACGTCGTGCTGGAGCGTGGCGAGGTGGCGAACTCCTGGCGCACCGAGCGCTGGGACTCGCTGCGACTGCTCACACCCAACTGGCTGAACCGGCTGCCCGGCCTGGCGTACGACGGGCCGGACCCCGACGGGTACCTGACCATGCCCGAGGTGGTCGCGTTCATCGAGCGGTTCGCCAAGGTCTCCGACGCGCCGGTCCGAACGGGGACCGCGGTCACGTCGGTGCGGCGGACGGACGACGGCTACCGCGTACGCGCGGACGGGTCGGAGATCGCCTGCCGGACCGTGGTGATCGCCAGCGGCGCGTTCAACCGGCCGTCGGTCCCAGCGCTCAGCGCCGGCGTGCCGGCGTCGGTAGGTCAGCTGACCGCGTTCGACTACCGGTCCCCGTCGCAGCTTCCGGCGGGGGGCGGGGTGCTGGTCGTAGGGGCGTCGGCGACGGGCGTCCAGATCGCGGCCGAGCTGGCCCGGGCGGGGCGGCCGGTGACCATGGCGGTCGGCGAGCACGTGCGGCTGCCGCGTACCTATCGGGGCCGGGACGTGCTGTGGTGGATGGACCGTACGGGGGTGTGGGACGAGCGCTACGACCAGGTCGACGACCTGACGCGGGCCCGGCGACTGCCCTCGCCGCAGCTGGTGGGCACGCCGGAACGCGCGACCCTCGATGTGAACGCCCTGGCCGACCTGGGGGTCGAGCTGGTCGGCCGGCTGTTCCTGGACAGCGGACGCGACCGGCCTCTGGTGATCGCGGAGCGCACGCCGGAAGGCGGGATCGTGGCGCTCCCGGTGGTTGCGGCCTTGATCAAGGAATTGAAGGCCCGCGACATCCGCCTGCTGGTCGTGGACCCCTTCGTGAAGTCGCACCGGCTGGAGGAGAACCGCAACGAGCAGGTGGACTTCGCCGCCACGCTCTGGAACCAGGTGGCCGACCAGGCGGGCTG
>CAXTVE010000130.1:0-8450 GCA_964247485.1 uncultured Propionibacteriaceae bacterium | reverse complement strand
GGACCACCTGGACACCGCCGCCGGTGTTCGCCCTGGTCGCCGCACTGGGTCCGGTGCCCGAGGCCGACATGGAGGCGACCTTCAACATGGGGGTGGGCATGGTGCTGGTGCTGCCGGCCGACGCGGCCGACGCCGGTATCCGCCGACTCGCCCGGCGCGGCCTGCCCGCCTGGGTCGTCGGCTCCGTCGCCCCCGCCGGGTCCGGCACCCGGGACCACGTCAGCCTGTTCGGCGCACATCCTGGCGGCTGAGCCGGGCTTGGCCCAGTCCGCTTGGCCGAGGCTTGGGCACTGGTAGCCTGTGGCTCACGAATTAACCACACTGAGCCGCGGCCGAGCCGCCGGCGGACCAATGCGAGGGGGTCGACCCAGTATGGGGCGCGGCCGGGCTAAGGCAAAGCAGACGAAGGTTGCTCGCGAACTCAAGTATCGATCGTTCGAGACGGACTTCTCTTCGCTGGAGCAAGAACTCAAGCACGGCGCCGACGGGCACGAGGTGCCTCAGGCCTGGGCCGACCTGGCGGAACCGTCGAGGACCGACGAGGACGACTCGCCTGACGAGGATCTCCGCAAGTCGGGTTGAGATTGGCCCCGCTGGACCGGCGGGCGCAATAACCTGGGTGTCATGACTTCGAATCCGTCCGAGACGCCCGGGCAGGGCTCCGGCGTACCTTCCACCGGATCCTCCGACCCTGGCGCGGGCGGCAGCCACGCCCTCGGCAGTGAGGGTGGCGCGCCGTCCTCCTACCCGTCGGGCAACGAGGCCTACCCCGGCAGTGCCGCGTCGGCCAACCCGTACGGGCAGCCTCAGCCCGGCGGCTACGGCCAGCCCCCGCCCGGCCCCTAAGGCGACCCCACCGCGTACGGGCAGCCGCAGCCGCAGCAGACGCCCTACGGCCAGCCGACGCCCCCGCCCTACGGCGGACCGCCGCAGCCGGGCTACGGCGGCGACCCGAGCGCGACCTACCAGCCGAGCTACGGCGGTCAGCAGCAGCCCTACCAGCCGCAGCAGCCCTACAACCAGCCCGGCTACACCGACCCCTCGCAGCAGGGCTATCCCGCCCAGCAGTACGGCCAGCCGGGCTACCCGCAGCAGCCGTACGCCGCCGCCGGTCAGGCGCCGGTCACCGAGAGCGACGAGAAGACGTGGGGGATCCTGTCCCACATCTCGATCCCGTTCTTCGGGTTCATCGGCCCGCTGATCGGCTACCTGCTCTACAAGGACCGCAGCCCGTTCCTCAAGCAGGTCACCACCGAGGCGCTGAACTTCTCGATCCTGTTCACGATCATCCAGGTCGCCGGCTCGATCCTGTCGTTCATCACGTTCTTCCTGATCAACCTGGCCGCGTTCATCGTCGCGCTGATCTTCTGCATCATGGCGACCATGGCGGCCAGCCGGCACGAGTTCTACAAGTACCCGATCAACGCGCGCTTCATCAAGTAGAGCCTGGCCGTCGACAGGCTCAGCCGCACCGCGTGCCCTGGGCCTGTCGATGGGCGTGCCACCCTGGATGACGTGACCACCACCTGGCACCCTGACTTCCTCGAGGGCTACGAGGTCTGTGACCTACCGCTGCCCAGGGTCGAGCCGGCGCCGGGCGAGCCGGCCGACGGGGCGCTCGGCGCCACCCTGGTCCGCCGGCTGCCCGCCGGCCGGTCCCGGGTCGCCGTGCTCTATGTGCACGGCTGGAACGACTACTTCTTCCAGACCCACCTCGCCGACCACCTGGCCGACCTCGGCCTCGACTTCTACGCCCTCGACCTGCGCCGCTACGGCCGGAGCCTGCGCCGCGGTCACCTCAACGGCTTCATTACCGACCTGGACGACTACGCGGTCGAGCTCGACGCAGCGGCCGACCTGATCGCCGCCGACCACGACGAGCTGCTGCTGATGGGCCACTCGACCGGCGGGCTGATCACCGCCCTGTGGGCCGCGTCCCACCGCGACCGGATCTCCGGGCTGGTGCTCAACTCGCCCTGGCTGGACCTGCAGGGCTCGGCGATCGTCCGGACCCTCGGCACCCCCGTGATCGACGCGCTGGGCAGTCGGAACCCGACGTCGGTGCTGCGGCTGCCCCCGGATCTCGGGCTCTACCCCCGTACCGTGCACGCCAGCCTCGGCGGCGAGTGGGACTACGACCTGGACCTGAAGCTGACCCCCGGACCGCCCATCCGGGCCGGCTGGCTGCGGGCGATCCTGCTCGGGCACCAGCGGGTGGCCGCCGGGCTGGACATCGGCGTACCGGTGCTGGTGCTGGCCTCCACCGCGACCGACTTCACCCGGAAGTGGCGGGAGGGGCTGAACCAGGTGGACATGGTGCTCGATGTGGAGCAGATCGCCGCCCGCGCGGTGCGGCTCGGTGCGCACGTGACCGTGGTCCGGATCACCGACGGGATGCACGACCTGGTGCTGTCGGCCGCTCACGTGCGCAAGGTCGTGCTGGACGAGATCAGCCGGTTCGTCGACGGCTACGTCCGAAGCACCCCTAACCTGCTCCAGGACTAGGCGGTACGGGCCAGCACCGCCACCAGCGGTCGGGGCAGCCGGTCCGCGGGCAGGGCATGGACAAAGCGCTGGGCGTAGCGCAGCTTGCGACCCGAGCCGGCGCCCAGCCAGCGACGCACCTGAGCCTCGAACCGTGCGTCGCGCCAGGCCGGTTGTTGCCGCAGGGTCGAGAGGGAGGCGAGGTCCCCGCACGCGTCGAGGACGGCTTCGACTCCCGTCCGGCCGGACGCGCGGACCAGCTCGTCCTCCAGGTCGTCATCGCAGACAAAGAACCCCAGCCGTTCCATGGCGAGCCGGTCGGCCGGTGGGGTGAACCCGGCCGCTGCCAGACCGCGGTGAAGATAGGGCTCCTCGGCGGCGTCGCACAGTCCTGCGACGGTCAGCCCCGCGCCCGCCGGACCGAACCGGACGAGGTAGCGCGTCACCGCGTGGGCACCGCCGACCGGCACGACCACGACGCCCTCGCCGGTGAGGTCCCGTCCCTGGCGAGCGGCCAGCGTCTCGAGCGCGACCTGGTCGCTGATGCCCTCGACCAGCACGACCGCCCGGGCCGTGGCGGCCGCCGTCAGAGCCGCTGCCGTGGCCGCAATCGGCGCGTCAGGGCCTCGGGCCCAGCCGTCTTGGACGTTGCGGGTCGGTCGCCGTCGTGGTTCTCCCGCCATCAAGGCAACCTCCCACACCAGGGCGAGCAAGAGCCACCGGATTCCCCTGGTGTCGAGGGCGGCGACGGGGTGTGACCCGGTCGGCGGGCGGCGGGGAATGACCGCGCTCGGCCGCCGGTTAGATTGAGACATGAGCGAGATGCCGCATGTCGTGGTCGTGGGGGCGGGATTCGCCGGGGTCTCGGCCACCGAGCACCTCTCCAAAGAGGGCTTCCGGGTGACGCTGATCAATCGGGATCCGTACAACACGTTCCAGCCCCTGCTGTACCAGGTCGCCACCGGCGGGTTGAACGCCGGCGACGTCACCTACTCGCTGCGCTACTACGCCGCCCGGCACCGCGGCGTCAACTTCCGCCGGTCGGCCGTCACCGGCATCGACCATGACACCAACGAGGTCATCTGTGAGGACGGCGTCCGCGTCCCCTTCGACTACCTGATCGTCGCGACCGGCATCACCACCAATCACTTCGGCATCCCGGGGGCCGAGGACTACACGATGTCGATGTACACCCGCGGTGGTGCGCTGGCGGTCCGGGATGCCGTCTTCGGCAGCCTGGAGACCATCGCCGGCCTGTCCGATCCGAACAGCGGGTCGTTCACGGTGGTCATCGTGGGTGGCGGCGCCACCGGGGTCGAGATGGCCGGCCAGCTGGCCGAGCTCAAGACCGAGACCATCCCCACGACGTACCCCGAGCTCAACCCGGCCCGGGTCAACGTCGTGCTGGTCGAGATGACCGGCAACCTGTTGGCCCCGTTCGACGAGTCCCTGCGCAAGTACGCCCTGCGCGAGCTGGTCAAGCGTGGGGTCGACGTACGGCTGAACACCGCCATCTCCGAGGTGCACCCCGACGGCGTCGACTTCAAGGACGGCTCGTCGCTCGGCTCCGACGTGGTGATCTGGGCGGCCGGGGTGGCCGGCTCGCCGGAGATCGGCAGCTGGGGCCTGCCGCTCGGCCGCGGCGGCCGGATCGAGGTCAACGACGACGCCCGGGTGATCGGCTTCGAGAACATCTTCGCGATCGGGGACGCCAGCCTGATCACCGAGACCCCGCTTCCGCAGCTCGCCCAGCCGGCGCTGCAGACCGGTAAGCACGCCGCCCGGCAGATCGCCCGGCTGCACCGCGGTCTGGAGACCGAGAAGTTCAGCTACTTCGACAAGGGCACCATGGCCACCATCGGCCGTGGCGACGCGGTGCTGCAGACGCCCATCGGGTTCAAGCTGACCGGTGTGCTGGCCTGGCTGGGCTGGATCGGCCTGCACATCGTGTTCCTGCTCGGCGGTCGCAACCGGGTGCAGACCCTGATCAACCTCGGCTCGCGCTACGCCGGCCCTCGCCGCTCCAACGCCATCGTCGGCGACGTGATGGAGACCCCGCGGGTCAAGGCCCTGCGGGAGACCCGTACGTAGGCCGCGTCGGCGGCCGGCTGCGCTGATCTGCCCCGGCGGTGACGCCGCTCAGGTGCAGCGGGCGGCGACCCGTCCGGCCTCGGCCCCGTACGAGGGCCCGTGGCTGACCGCGTGCACCAGCAGCGGGTGCAGCTGGTGCAGCCCGATCAGATCCTCCCAGCCCGGCTCGAGACCAGCCGCCTCGACGTAGGAGGCGGTGACGGTGTCCAGGTGCGGTGCACCGAACAGGTGCAGCATCGCGAGGTCGGTCAGCCCGTGGCCGCCGTGGGCGGCGGGGTCGATGAGGACGACCCCGGCGGGGGTGAACAGCACGTTGCCCGCCCACAGATCGCCGTGGATCCGGGCGGGCCGTCGCCCATCGTCGAACTGTCCGTCCGCACAGTGGGCCGCGGCCTGCTCCACCGCGGCCAGGGCGTTCGCGGACAGGTGTCCCAGGTCGCGGGCCCGGCGGGCGAAGGGCAGCATGCGCTGCTCGGCATAGAAGCGGCCCCAGGCGTTGGCGGGGCGAAGGCTCATCCGCTGCCGGCCGATGTATCCGTCGCCGGACCAGCCGTCCGGCGGCTGCCCGTACGCCGCAGCCCCCGCGGCGTGGCTCACCGCCAGCGCCCGGCCGAACTCCTCCGCCGCGGCCCGGGTCGGTCGCACGATGTCGAGCCGCTCCAGCTCGATCGCGTGGTCCTCCACTGCCAGTACGCCGACGACCCGGGCGGAACCGGGCCCGGCTGCGGCCAGCCAGCGCAGACCCGCCGCCTCGACCGCGTAGAAACCCGGGTCGTCGGTGGTGGAGCGCTTGATGAAGCTTTCTCGTGAACGAGCTAGGGGGGACGGCCGCCCTTCACCCCCCGGAGAAGACATCAGACGTCGAGTGTGCCCCGCACGATCGAGACCTTCGAGTGCGCCAGGTCCAGGTCACCCGGCGGCTCCTCGGAGACGTCGACCACCGGGAACTGCTGGGGGTCCAGGTCGGCCGGAAGGGGCCACTGCCCCGTGTCGCCGGTGATGTAGCCGACGGGCTTGAGCCGCGAGATGCCGCGGTCGATCAACCACACCTGCTGTGAGCCGGTCACCGGCACCGGCGCATCGAGCTCGACCTGCAGGGTGCGGTGACCCTCCGAGTCCTCCACCACGGTCGCCCGTCCGGCGGATCCGGCGAAGTTCGGCTGGGCCTGCAGCTCGGCGGTCCACAGCACGGTCTGCCGGGGCCCCAGCAGACGGTCCAGGCCGAGGCCGAGACCCATCCCGAGCACCAGAGCGACCGCGGCCGCCACCAGGACCGCCGTCAGTCGGCGGGTCCGCGACGACCGGGCGGCGCGGGCCGCTCCGAGGTCCACGACCTCCGGCGACTGCGCCGCAACCGGCACCGGAGTACGCGGCTGGTCGGTTCCCTCGGTGACGTCCGGCTCCGGGCCGTTGTCGTCCGCCATGGCGTGGCGCGGCTGGGCCGTCATGGAGGCCACCTCGGGCAGGCCGTGCGCCCCGTACGCCGCCCCGTTCAGGGCCGCCGACGGACGGCCGAAGCCCAGCTCGGCGTAGATCGCTGTCCAGACCCGTTCCGGCGGCGTCACCATGGCGCTGTCGCCGATCCCGCCGCTACGGCCGGCGACGACCGCCCGGGCGAGTTCGGCCAGCTCGACCTGGCACTGCGGGCAGGTGTCGACGTGGCCGCGTTCGGCCGGCGTACCGGCCTCCTCGCCCAGAGCGAGGAGCGCCAGAACGTCAGGACTCGGGTGCATCGGTCCAGACCTCCAATCGGCGCTTGAGCTTGATGAGACTGCGGCGGATGTGACTCTTGACGGTGCCGGGCGGCATGTGCAGCCGCTCGGCGATCTGTGCGTGGGTAAGGTCCTCGTAAAAAGCCATTCGGAGCACTCGTTGGGGAACGTCGTCGAGTCGGGATATTTCTTCGGCGATGATCAGTCGGGCGGCGACATCGACCGGCTCGGGCGGAGGTGGGATGTTGACCGAGAGCTCGGTAGCGATCCGGCGCTGCTTGCCCCGCGCCTGGTGAGCGTCGACGACCTTGTTGCGGGTGATGCCGAGCAGCCAGGCCGGCAGGCTGGCCCGCTCCGGACGGAAGTTGTGCCGGCCCGTCCAGGCGGCGACGAAGACTTTCTGGGTGACATCCTCAGCCTCACTCGTGTCCCCGAGCGAACGCAACGCGACGGTGAAGACCAGCGCGGAGTACTTGCGGTAGATCTTCTCGAGCGCACTTTCCTCTCCCGCCACAAAGTCGGTGACCAGGTCGTCGGTCTCGTCGGATGAGACGGTCACGACCGCTGTTTCCTCCGTGGTGTGAGCATGCTGCGCGCCCTGCTTGCCGGTGACCATCACCTTACCGACCGGCTTGCGACCCCTCGCGGCAACACGGTCACACCTGAACATCTCTTCCGCTGCAGGGCCGCCGGCGGATGCAGGACGATGAGTGGCCAGGGCCGGGGTCGAACCGGCGACCTTTCACTTTTCAGGCGAACGCTGCTACCAGCTGAGCTACCTGGCCGTGAATCGCTCGAGAGCGATCAGCGACCCCGACGGGACTCGAACCCGCGACCTCCGCCGTGACAGGGCGGCGCGCTAACCAACTGCGCTACGGGGCCTGGTAAGGGCCTGGCACCGTGGTGCGGCGCCCGCGAAACTATAGCCCATCGCGGCGGCGGTCCGGAAACGTGATGGTGACGGGACCGCTGGTCCCGGGCCCACCCGTGCACAGGCCACGGCACCTGTGAGCGCCGTGGCCTGTGACCGGGAGAGCGAGCTACAGGGTCTGGGCCGACACGATGAACGGTGCGGCTGCCTTGAGCACGGTGTTCTTGTCCACCGGGGTCTCCAGCGCGCCCTGGTAGACCCCGCCCTCGGCCTTCTTGCCCTGCAGGTTGGCGATGATCGCCGCGTGCCTGGCCTCGACGCCGAAGATGCTGGCCGCCGCACTGAGCAGCGCCTTCTCCTTGAACAGCGACGGCGCCGCACCGAGATAGGCCCGGACGCCGAGGTTCTCGAAGGTGTACGCCGTCTCGAGGTAGCTGGCCTTGGACCGGAACGCCCCGCCGAAGTCGACCTTCGGTGCCGGCACGGCGTCGAAGCCCAGCTTCTTCAGGGTGTCCTTGAGGGCCCACACGTGGGTCTCCTCGTCGGACTGAATCTGCTTGAGGTACTTCTTGGTCTTGCCGCTGGTCAGGTCGGCGGCGTTGCCCTGGCGGTAGAACTCCGCCTCCAGGTACTCCAGGGTCAGGGCGTAGTTGAGCACGTCGGCGGGGCCCTCGAAGTCCCCGTCGGCGGCGAACGCCCACTTGTGGCCCAGCATCTGCAGGGCGACGGTAGCCGGGATGACCGCCGCCGCGCCCTTGATCAGGTCTCTGCGCTTCATGATCAGGTCTCCTCTACTTGATGAAGTCGTCGGCGGCGGCGAGAACGTCCTTCATGGACATGGCCTTCTCGAACGGGGACGGGAACGGGTTGCCGCCGATCAGGTCGGCCAGGATCGCGGCGTGCCGCGACTCGACGCCGGCGATGGCGGCGGCAGCCTTGAGGATCTCCGGGTCGTCGACCCGGGGGACCTGGCCGTGGTACGCGGTGACCCCCAGCTCCTCGAAGACCGAGGCGGTCGTGAGGAACTTGGTCCGGTCGGTGAAGGTGCCGTCCGGGTAGCTGAACTCCGGCTTGGCGGCCGGCTTGCCGCCCAGGTCCTTGATGGTCTGGGTGAGGCCGGCGACGTGGGACTGCTCGTGGTCACGGATCGGCTCGATCAGCTCCAGGGTGCGGCCCTTGAGCTTTCCGCCCTCGACGCCCTTGGTGTAGAAGTCGGCCTCGAGGTACTCCAGGGTGAGGGCGTAGTTGAGGATCTCCAGGTCGTTGGTCGTCGCGTCGGCGAACGACTTCGG
>CAXTVE010000129.1:8087-8459 GCA_964247485.1 uncultured Propionibacteriaceae bacterium | reverse complement strand
GTCGTCGTTGATCTTCTCGTCGGCGAACAGGCCGGCCTCGATCCGCTTGGCCAGCTCGACCTCCTGCTCGGCGTTGAGCAGCGCCACCTTGCCGATCTGCTTGAGGTAGTCCTTGACCGGGTCGGCCGTGGCCCCGGCCGCCATCACCTGCTGCTCGGGCTCGTCGGCGTCGTCGGCCTCGGACAGGACGAAGCCCTGGTCCTCGGTCAGCTCACCCTCGAGCTTGGCTTCCTCGACCGGCTCGAAGGTCGACTCGTCGACATCGTCCAGCGTCCGCTTCTTGCCGACGGTGAGGACGACCTCCTCGGCCTCGAGGTCGAGCACGACGTCGGTGGTCACGGCCTCGACAACCTCGACCTCGACGGCCGCGGC
>CAXTVE010000129.1:0-8077 GCA_964247485.1 uncultured Propionibacteriaceae bacterium | reverse complement strand
GGCGGCCCGCGGGCGGGGGGTCCACGTCCTCCCTCCCGATGTTCGTCGCCTCGTCGGCCGGCCCCTCCGGCGGGACGACCGGTGCGGCGGCGTCCTCGACCGCGGGCGGCAGGTCGGCGGCGGCCACGGACTTCAGCGCGGCCTTCTTGGCCGAAGGCTTCTTGGTCGCCGGCCGCTTCCGGCCGGGATCAGGTGGATCGGCGACGGTGCGGGCAGAGGTATCAAGTTTGGGGGATGTCACGCAAACCTCTCGAGTCACCTGGTGCGAAACTAGGGCAGGCAAGGCCCACTGGATGTCAATAGCAGCTCCGATGTCATTCTGGCACGCACTTCCAAACATCAGGGGGAGTGGCGCGTAACGAGTCTGACGTGCCTGCTCGTCGAGCATGGGAGGAGCGGCCCGCTGACGTTCGGAGGAGTGATGAGCGGACACGCTTTTCGTCGGCGAAGATCGACGACGACGGCAGCTCCCAGGCCGCGCCGGTGCGAGACGAGTCTCAGTCAGAGGGCGCCTTGACCGCGAGGACGGGGCAGCCGGCGTCGAGCAGCACCCGCTGGGCGTTGCTGCCGAGCAGCAGCTTGCCCACCGGCGAGCGGCGCCGCAGGCCGATCACGATGAACTCGGCGTGCGCCGTCTCGGCCGCCCGGAGCACCTCGTCCGCCGGATCCCCGCTGTCGGCCGCCGCCCGGACCTCGTGGGCGATACCGGACTCGGCGAGGAGCTGCTGCAGGTCGCTCAGCTCCGTGTCCGGAGCGGTGTGCACCACGAGCAGCGACGAGCCGCGCAGCGTCGCCTCGCTGATCGCGCGCTGCAGGGCCGCCCGGCCCTCGGCGCGGGCCGAGTAGCCCACCACGATGACCGAACCCCGGGCCGCACCCGGCTCTGCCGCGGAAACGGCTGCCGTCTCCACCATCAGTGCCCTTCCCAGGTGTGGACGGGCTCGTTGCTGTGCATGCCCTCCAGGTAGTCCCCCAACATGCCGCGCAGGGCGTCCGCCCGTGTTGCGCCTGCCTGCTCCCGCCTGGCCACCTGCGCAGTCTGCCAGGTCGCGCCGTTGGCGAGCCTCAGGCACCGGCGCTCGATGATCGTCAGCAGCCGGGAGATCTCGTCCTCGTCGACGTCCCAGGCCCGCAGGCCCTCGGCGGCCAGTGGCAGCAGCTTGCGCACCACCAGCTCGGCGACCCGGACCTGGCCGACCTGGGGCCAGTACACCTCCGCGGTGATGCCGCTCTTGATGCCGGCCACGAAGTTCTCGTTGGCCGCCAGGAACGACATCTGGGTCCAGACCGGCCGGTCGTCGTCGGCCAGCGCCCTGACCAGCCCGGCGAAGAAGGCCGCGTTGGCCATCGTGTCGACCACGGTCGGTCCCGCCGGCAGGACCCGGTTCTCCACCCGCAGGTGCGGCGAGCCGTCGCCGATGTCGTAGACCGGGCGGTTCCAGCGGTAGACGGTCCCGTTGTGCAGCCGCAGCTCCTCCAGCTGGGGTACGCCGCCCTCGTCGAGCACCTTGGCCGGGTCCTCGTCGGAGCTGATGGGCAGCAGCGCCGGGAAGTAGCGGGAGTTCTCCTCGAACAGGTCGAAGATCGAGGTGACCCAGCGCTCGCCGAACCAGACCCGCGGGCGTACGCCCTGGGTCTTCAGCTCCTCGCTCCGGGTGTCGGTGCTCTGCTCGAACAGTGGGATCCGCGACTCCGCCACGAGGTGGTGCCCGAACAAGAAGGGTGAGTTGGCGCCGACCGCCACCTGGATGCCGGCGATCGCCTGCGCGGCGTTCCAGTAGCCGGCGAAGTCGTCCGGGCTGACCTGCAGGTGCACCTGGGTCGAGGTGCAGGCCGCCTCGGGCATGATCGTGTCGGAGATCATCGACAGCCGCTCGACCCCGTCGATCACGATCTCCAGGTCCTCGCCCCGCGCGGCGAAGATCTGCTGGTCGAGGAGTGAGTACCGCGGGTTCTCGCTGACGCTGTCCAGCGTCACGTGGTCCGGCATCAGGGTGGGCAGGATGCCGATCATCACCAGCTGGCTGCCGGCGTCCTTGGCCCGGGGGTCGGCGTCGTTCAGCGCCTGGCGAACCGCGTCCTCGAAGGCGGAGAAGCCGCCCTCCGCCAGCCGGCGGGGGGCCACGTTGATCTCGATGTTGAACCGGCCCAGCTCGGTCACGAAGGACGGGTTGGCGATAGCCGCGAGCACCTCGGCGTTGCGCATCGCCGGCTCGCAGTCGTCGTCGACCAGGTTGAGCTCGATCTCCAGGCCGGTCATCGGCCGCTCGAAGTCGAAGCGGGCCTCGGTCAGCATCCGGGCCAGCACGTCGAGCCCCTTGCGCACCTTCTCCCGGTGCCGCTTGCGGTCCTCCCGGGAGAAGTGCGTCTGGTCCACCTCAGCGCCCATGGGCCTATCCTGGCCCATCCCTCCGGCCGCTCACTAGTGGCCGAATAGGGTGGGGCACCGTGCCCGCCTCGCCGTCGCCCGCGATCGACCCGTCCACCGCCCCGACCGCCGACCGGCGGCCCGCCGAACGGCTGCACCACGGCGACACCTTCGTGGATCCGTACGAGTGGCTGCGCGACAAGGACGACCCGGAGGTGCTCGCCTACCTCGAGGCCGAGAACGCCTACACCGACGCCGCCACGGCCGGCAGCGCAGACCTGGTCGACGCGGTGTTCGCCGAGATCAAGGCGCGGACCCAGGAGACCGACCTCAGCGTGCCGAGCTACGCCACCCACCCGGGCGGGAGTGCGTACTGGTACTACGCCCGCACCGTCGAGGGCTCGGAGTACGCCCTGTACTGCCGGGCCCCCGCGCCCGACCGCCGCACTCCCCCGGCCCTGGAGGGCCAGATCGACGGCGAGGAGGTGCTGCTGGACCTCAACCTCGAGGCCGAGGGCCACGAGTTCTTCTCGCTGGGCGCCTTCAGCGTGTCCCTGGACGGGCGGCTGCTCGCCTACTCCGTGGACACGAAAGGCGACGAGCGGTTCACGCTGATCGTCAAGGACCTGGAGTCCGGGGCCCTGCGCGAGGACCGGATCGAGGACACGGCGTACGGGGTGGCCTGGGCCCAGAACAGCCACCTGTTCTACACGCGGGCGGACCAGGCCTGGCGGCCGTATGTCGTGCTGCGCCACCGGCTGGGCACCGACCCGGCCACCGACGCGGAGGTCTACAGCGAGCCCGACGAACGGTTCTGGCTCGGGGTGGGCGGCAGCCGCGACGACCGGTGGGTGCTGATCGCCGCCGGCAGCAAGCTCACCTCCGAGGTCCGGCTGCTGCCCACCGACGAGCCCGAGGGCGAGCCCCGGGTGGTGGCGGAGCGCCGGCAGGGCGTGGAGTACGACGTCGAGCCCGCCGGCGACCGGCTGCTGATCACCCACAACGACGGGGCCGAGGACTTCGCCCTCGCCGAGGCGCCGCTCGACGCGGGGGACCACACCCAGTGGCGCCCGGTGCTCCCCCACCAGCCGGGGGTCCGAATCCTCGGCGTCGACGCGTACGCCAGCCACGTCGTGGTCGCCCTGCGCCGCGACGGGCTGAGCGGGGTGCACGTGATCCCGCGCGACGAGAGCGGCAACCTGGGCACCGGGGCCGACCTCGCCTTCGACGAGCCGCTGTACGTCGTGGACACGCCCGGCGACGAGGAGTACGACACCCCGACGATCCGGCTGGGCTACGCCTCGATGCTGACCCCGGACTCGGTCTACGACTACGACCTCGCGACCGGCGAACGGACCCTGCTGAAGCGCACCCCGGTGCTCGACGACCCCACCTTCGGCCCCTACGACCCCGCGCGCTACGTGCAGGAGCGCGCCTGGGCCACCGCGCCCGACGGCGTCCGGGTGCCGCTGTCGATCGTCCGCCGGGCCGACGTGCCGCTCGACGGCACCGCGCCGGCCGTGCTCTACGGCTACGGGTCCTACGAGGCGTCGATGGACCCCGGCTTCTCGATCTCGCGGCTGTCCCTGGTGGACCGGGGCATCGTGTACGCGGTCGCGCACGTCCGCGGCGGTGGGGAGCTCGGCCGCGGCTGGTACGAGCAGGGCAAGATGCTGGCCAAGGTCAACACGTTCACCGACTTCGTGGCCTGCGCCGACCATCTGGTCGACACCGGCTACACCAGCTCCGACCGGCTGGCCGCGCGCGGCGGGAGCGCCGGCGGGCTGCTGATGGGTGCGGTGGCCAACCTGGCCCCGGAGCGGTTCCGGGCCATCCACGCCGCGGTGCCCTTCGTCGACCCGCTGACCTCGATCCTCGATCCCGACCTGCCGCTGACCGTGGTGGAGTGGGAGGAGTGGGGCAATCCGCTGGCCGACCCCGAGGTCTACGCGTACATGAAGTCCTACAGCCCCTACGAGAACGTGGCGGCGCGCGACTACCCGGCCATCCTGGCCACCACCAGCCTGAACGACACCCGTGTGCTCTACGTCGAGCCGGCCAAGTGGGTCGCCGCGCTGCGTCACGTCGGGGCGGGGCAGGACGGCCGGGTGGTCCTGCTGAAGACCGAGATGGCGGCCGGCCACGGCGGGGTGAGCGGCCGCTACCAGGCCTGGCGCGAGCTCGCGTTCGAGTACGCGTGGATTATCCGCGAGATCACCAGCGTTACGTCTGCATAACGAGACGGCGCCGGCAGGCGCCCGGGCGCATCTACCGGGTACCTGGCCTCCGAAGACATATATAGCCGGTCTCAGGGATTGTTCAGGGGTCTTCCGGAATCATTATCGGCCCCTGGCGCGTTCTCCTCGTGACGGTACGGAAAGGGGCCAGACGTGGTAACGACTACTCGCTCGCGAGTGTCCGAGGGCATCGACGGTAAGGATGCGGTCGGACTCTACCTCGAGGGCATCGCCAAGACTCCTCTGCTCAGCGCGGAGGAGGAGGTTCACCTGGCCAAAACGATCGAGCTCGGCCTGTACGCCGAGAACATCCTCAACGGCACGGTCACGCTCGCGGAGCGGGGCAAGCGCGCCAAGCGGCCGACGGCCGACGAGCTGGAGCAGCTCGTCGCCGAGGGCCAGGCGGCCATGCAGCGCTTCGTCACCGCCAACCTGCGGCTGGTGGTGTCGGTGGCCCGCAAGTACGGGCGGTCGCAGATGCCGCTGCTCGACCTGGTGCAGGAGGGCAACACCGGCCTGATCCGCGCGGTGGAGAAGTTCGACTACACCAAGGGCTTCAAGTTCTCCACCTACGGCACCTGGTGGGTGCGGCAGTCGATCAGCCGCGGCATCGCCCAGCAGGGCCGGATCGTGCGGCTGCCGGTGCACGTGGCCGAGCAGGTGAACCAGGTCGGCGCGGTGCGCCGGACCCTGGAGCGGCGGCTCGGCCGGGACCCGGAAATCATCGAGATCGCAGCGGAGATGGACCTCGAGCCCGACCGGGTGCTCGACCTGATGCGCTACGGCCGAGATCACGTCAGCCTGGACGCCCCGGTCGAGGAGGGCGGCGACACCGCCCTCGGTGACCTGATCGCCCGCGAGCCGATGCCCGGTCCCGACGAGGTGTTTCTCGACGCCGAGGAGCACGCCCGGCTCGACGCCATGCTGTCGACGCTGGACGAGCGCTCCGCCGACGTCGTACGGCGTCGCTACGGCCTGATCGACGGCCGGCAGGCCAAGCTCGCCGACATCGGTGCCCTCTGGGGCATCACCGCCGAGCGGGTCCGCCAGATCGAGCGGCACGCCATCGCCAAGCTGCGGGGCAAGTCGGTCCTGGCTGCGTAACCCCCCCGTCGCAGCGGACCGCAGGACTACCCAGCAGCTCTCCCCGGGGGGGGCCGGCCCCCCCCCGGCCGCGGGGGGCGGGTTTTTTGGGGGGGTTTTTCTGGGCTGTTCGCTCGCGCCCGGCTGCTCGGCCGGCCGCGGTCTTCCTCCCGCGCTCGCACGACGAAGAGCGTGTCGTCCTCGCTTGGTCGTCCAGACCGCACCGCTCGCGGCCTTGCCGACGCTCGCGAACCTTCTCGGGGCTGTCCGCTCGGGAACTGGCGAGGGAGTCTGGCGCCTGAATCTGCTACGCGCGTTTCACCTGCGGTCGGCGCGGCGCGGCGTGCCGCGGCGGCTGGCGTAGCGTTCTCAGGTGCGGGCGGGGCGGATCAGGCCCTCCTGGGCGACGGCGGCGACCAGGGTGCCGTGCTGGAACAGCCGGGCGGTGGCCAGCCCGAGACCGGCGGCCGCGGACGGGGACACCTGGTCGTAGAGCAGCCAGGCGTCGGCGCGGAAGGGCCGGTGGAACCACATCGCGTGGTCCAGCGACGCCGCCTGCACGTTCAGGCCGATGAAGACGCCGTGCGGGACGGTGGTCGCCGACAGCAGGGTGAGGTCGCTCGCGTACGCCAGCGCGGCCTGGTGCAGCCGTCGGTCCTCGGGCAGCTCGCCCTCGACGCGGACCCAGACCCGGGCGCGGGCCGGGTGCCGCGGGTCGACGAGCGTGCCGCCGGGCCGCGAGTCGCCCACGTAGCGCACATCGAGCACACCCCACTCCCGCTCCCACTGGGCCGCCGAACGGCCCGAGACCTTGGACAGCACCTCCCCGAGCCGGGGGCAGTCGTCGGGGCCGGGGATCCCCTCGGGCAGCGGGTCGGCGTGCTCGAACCCGACCTCCACCTCGTGGAACGAGCTCGACAGGTAGAAGATGGTCTGGCCGCCCTGCCGGGCGACCACGCGGCGGGAGGAGAACGAGCCGCCGTCGCGGATGATCTCCACGTCGTAGACGATCGGGATGTCGGTCCGTCCCGGCCGCAGGAAGTAGGCGTGCAGGGAGTGCAGCACCCGGGTGACCACGACCGTGCGGGCGGCCGCCGCGAGCGCCTGGGCCAGCACCTGACCACCGAACGCCCGCTGCAGTGACGTGTCGGGCTGCCTGGCCCGGAACAGGCCGACCTCGATCTCCTCGAGGTCGAGCAGGTCGACCAGCTCGGCGACGGACGAAGGCACGCCCGAAACCCTAGCGAGGCGGAGGCGCTACTCCTTCTCGCGGTCCGCCAGGAAGCGCTCGAACTCCGCCGCGATCTCGTCCGCGCTTGGCACCCGCTCGGGGCGGTCGGTCTGCAGCGCGTCGTACTGCTGCTCCAGGGTCGCCACCAGCTCCTGCACCTCGGTGGACCCGGTCATCTCCTCGGCGATGTCGGCCAGGTTGGCGGCCGAGGCCTTCTCCAGCGGGGCCAGCGGCACGGCCAGTCCCGTCGCCGAGTTGAGGGAGCGGGTCAGCGTCAACGTCGCCTCGGGGAAGCTCGCCTGGGCCAGGTAGTGCGGCACGTGCGCCGCGAAGCCCATCGCCTTGCGCTCCCGCTGGCCGAGCCGGAACTCCAGCAGCCCGGTGAAACTCGCCGGCACCTCGACCCGGTCGATCCAGCTGCGGTAGCCCTGCACCAGGTCGGTGTCGGTGGAGTGCGCGGTCAGCGTGATCGGCCGGGTGTGCGGCACGGCCATCGGGATGCCGTGCACACTGACCGTCAGCCGTACCCCCAGCTCCTCGATCAGCCCGAGCACCGCCGCGGCCATCCGCTCCCACTGCACGTCGGGCTCCGGGCCGTGCAGCAGCAGGAACACCTCGCCCTGCTCGTCGACCATCCGGTAGAGCCGCAGGTGCAGGTCCGCGTAGGACTTCCACTGGTTGGTGTCGAAGATCATCGCGGGCCGCCGGCTGCGGTAGTCGTGCAGCTGGTCGTGGTCGAAGGTCGCCAGCACCTCGTGGTCGAGTGACTCCAGCAGGTGGGCCGAGAACAGGCGCCCGGCCTGCCCGGCGTCCACGAACCCGTCGAGCTGGTGGATCAGCACCGGCCGGTGCTCCTTGAGCTTGGCCGTGACCTCCTCGTTCAGGGTGTACAGCTGCCGCGGGTCCAACATGTCCCCAATCTACCCGGGCCCGCCCACCGCAGCCGCGGCAGCCAGCCGCTCCCGGGCGCGGCTGATCGCGGTCCGCACCCGCTTCTCCGACACCGGCACCGGCGTCCTCAAGGCCTGCGCGAACAGGCTGACCCGCAGCTCCTCCAGCAGCCAGCCCACCTCGTCGACGAAATCGGGCAGCGGCCCGGGTGGGGCGGCGACGGCGTACGAGCACCTGGTCTCGCTGCCGCGCTACCTGCGCGCCGCC
>CAXTVE010000128.1:0-8464 GCA_964247485.1 uncultured Propionibacteriaceae bacterium | reverse complement strand
CGAGGTCGCCCTTGGCGTCCTTGACCGCGACGATCCGCGGGTGCTCGGCCAGCCGCAGCATCGTGTCGGTCGCGATCGCCGTACCGGACCGGCCGGGGATGTCGTAGAGCATCACCGGCACGTCTGTCGCGTCGGCCACCCGACGGAAGTGCTCGAGCAGGCCCGCCTGCGGGGGCTTCGAGTAGTAGGGCGTGACCACGAGCAGACCGTCGACCCCGAGCTTGGCCGCGTCGGCGGCGAGCTCCAGGGTGTGCTCGGTGTTGAAGGTGCCCACACCGGCCACGACGGCGGCCCGGTCGCCGACCGCCTCGACCACGGCGTGCACCAGGTCGGCCTTCTCGCCGTCGGAGGTGGTCGGGGACTCACCGGTGGTGCCGTTGACCACCAGCCCGTCGTGGCCGAGCTCGTCGACCAGATGGACCGCCAGCTCGGCGGCGACGGGCAGGTCCACCGACCCGTCCGCCGCGAAGGGCGTCACCATCGCGGTCAGCAGCCGGCCGAAGGGTGGGGTGGCCATGTCGGTCATCCTAACGGCGGCGGGCCCTCGACCGGCGGTTCGAAAGACCGGCGGACACTCCCCGGGCGGGTGGGGTCGGCGGCCCGCGCCGCGCCCGGCCCCGGGCCCTGGTCGGCGACGCCGGAGTCCGCGGCGGCCGCCCCGCGGCCGCGGGGCCCGGCCAAGGAGTTCAACGACCTCTTCGCCATCTCCCGCGCCGCGCCCGGCCCGGGGACGTGGGCGGCGACGCGTTAGGCCGGGGGGGCCGCCGCGCGGCCGCTGATCCCGTAGTAGGCGTACAGCTCGTCCTCCTCGGCCGGCGCCAGGGCGCCGTCGTCGTCGATCCGGGGCGAGTCCTTGACCGTGGTCTTGTCAAAGGCGACGATTACGTCGCCCTGGTCGGCCCGGGCGCCACGCAGGGGCACGAACGACGAGGACGAGCCGAAGAGGCCGGTGTGAGCGGTGACGAAGGTCGGTTCACCGGTCTGGTCGTCGACGTAGAACTGGCCGACGCTGCCGATCTTCTCCCCCGACGCACTGAGCACGTTCCCCTCAGCGAGCGCGGGCAGGTCGCGAGCAGTGATGGTCATGACAGGTCTCCTTCCGCGGCCACCGCCGCGCCTGCCACCGTAGCCCGCCCACGCAGTTCGGGCCGGCGTACGCGGCCGAAGCCACCCACACCGGCCCGAACTCGGGACCTCGACGCCGAGAGAACTAGCTGGCGTTCTCCTGCACCCGGTCCTTCGACTCAGCCGCCTGACCCTGCAGCTTGTCCTTGGACTCAGCCGCCTGACCCTGCAGCTTGTCCTTGGACTCGGCCACCTGGCCCTGCACGTCGTCCTTGGCCGCCTGACCCTCGGCCTTGACGTTCTCCACGCCCTCGGTGGCGGTGGACTTGACCGACTGGACGGCCTCCTGGGCCTGGCCCTTGAGGTTGTCGCCGATCTCCTTGGCCGCCTCGGTCGCCTTCTGCTTCAACGGCTCCAGGTTCTCCTGCAGCCCCGCAACGGCGTCCTGCTCCTTCTGCGTGGACGGGATCAGCCCGGAGATGAGCAGCCCGGCCCCGAAAGCGATCAGCCCCGCGGCCAGCGGGTTGCCCCGGGTCTTCGACTTGGCCACGTCCGGGGCGGCGGATACCTTGTCGCCCACGAGCGAGGCCCGCTCACCGGCGGCCGACAGGGTGTCCTGGTAGGTGCCCGATGCGTTGTCACCCGCGCTCGACACCTTGTCCTTGACGTCGTCCGCGGCACCGGTGACCTTGTCCTTGACGTCGTCGGCCACCCCCATCACCTTGTCCTTGACGTTGGCGATGGCGCCCTTGGCCTTGGCCTTGGTGTCGGCCACCTGCCGCGAGGCGATGTTCTTGGGGTTGGCGGCATCGGTGAGCGCGTCCACGTCATCACTGAGGTTGGCGCGCGTTCGCTCGATCTCTGCCCGGATCTCGTCCGGGTCGCTGCTGGTGGTCATCGGTTCAGCTCCTCCTGGCCTTTCAGTGCGTTCGGGATTTTGCCCATGGTGTCGGCGGTCTGCGGCAAGCCCCGGATCCGCTCGAACTCCTTCTTGCCGGCGAGCGCCAGGACGACGGCCACGATGACCCAGACGGCAGCCACGATGAGCGACGACCACTGGTTCTCGATGAACTGCCCCAGACCCCACATGGCACTGAGGGAGAGGAAGACGAGGAACAGCAGTCCGGCAATCGCCGCACCGGCGAACATCCCGATGCCCTTGCCGGCCCGGGTGCCCGCCTGGGTGGCCTCCGCCTTGGCGAGTGCCACCTCCTGCTGCAGCAGGGTCGAGATGTTCCGGGTGACGTCACCCAGAACCTCCCCGATGCTGCGCCCGTCGGCGGTCTCCAGCACGCCCTGCCGCGGCGGGTCGTTGTTCGGCATATCGACCCCGTGACTCATCGGATGGGGTCACCCCGATCGGCGTACCCCAGCGAGGTGCCCTCACCGGTGTAGGTCGTCTCGGTCTCGTAACCGCCGGCCGGGGCGTCGGTGTAGGCCCCGTAGGTGGTGCCGGTCGCCGGGTACGTCGGGTCGGTCGCGCCGTACACCGGGTCGGCCGTGCCGTAGGTCGGCTCGGTCGTGGCATACGTCGTGGTGGGCTGGTAGCCCGTGTCGATCGACCGGGGCTTGGGCGAGTCGACGCTGGTGTTGGCCGCGACGGCTCCCCGGGTGATCCGACCGGCCAGCACACCGGCCGCGCCGGACAGCACGAGGAACAGCACCGGACGGCGGCGGGCGAACCGCCGCAACTCGTCGAGCAGGTCGGCCGGCTCCCGGTTCTCCAGGAACGAGACGACGTCCGAGCCGCGACCGGCCACCCGCTGAACGAGGTCGTTCAACGGCCCGGCCTCGAGGCTTTGGCCCTGGCTCAGGCCCTGCAGCTGATCGGTGTAGCTGCGCAGCGTCGTGGCCAGCTTGGTCTGCTGCGTGGATGCCTGGCTCTTCAGCTCTGACGTCGCCGAGCTCAGCAGACCGGCGGCCTGCTGACGTGCCTCGCCGGCGACGTTGGCCGCCTCTTCCTTGGCCGTGGACGCGACCTGCTTGCCGGCGCCGACCGCGGTGTCCTTGACGTTGGTGGCCTCACCGACCGCCGTGTCCTTGACGTTGGCAGCCTCGCTCTTCGCGGTGTCCTTCACGTTGGCGGCCTCGTCCTTGGCCACGTCGGCGGTGGACGGGCTGCCGGTGCCGAGGCTCTCCTCGATCGGTGTGTAGGCACCGGACGTACCGGTGGTGGCATAGCCGCCACCGGCCACCGGTGCACCCGGGTCGACCGGCTCGTACGGCACATTGGTGCTGTACGGATCGGTTCCCGTCGTGGCGTACCCCGACTGGTCGGTGTAGTCCACGGGCGCGTCGTACGCCGAACCGCGGGGCTCGACGCCCTCGCCGTACGGGTCCGAGCTCTGCGTGGGATTACTCACGTGCAACTCCCTCGTGTGATTGCGGGTTCGAACTGGGCCAGCAGGCTCAGCGGTCGGTCAGGCGGTCGTCCGCACCCCGGTCGCTCAGGCCACGGTCGACGTCGACGTCGGTATCGGTGTCGATGACCTCCTTGCGGACGTCCTCCGACACCGTGACGTTCTCGGTGACGGTCTCGGTGTCCAGGCGAACGCGCTCGACCGGCACGGTCTCCTTCTGCACGACCGGACGCTCCTCGTGGAGGATGACCTCGTGCTCCTCCTCGCTGATGTCGGCGCCGGAGGTGGCGTCGCCGATGTTGGCGTCGGTGATCGGCTCGCGCTCGATCCGGACCTCCTCGCGGGAGACCGGCACGGTCTCGGTGACGTTCTCGGTCACGACGTACTTGCGGAGGCGGGCGCGGCCGGCCTCGCGGCTCTGGGTGCCGACACGAAGGCGCTCCTCGGAGCGGGTCATCGCGTCGTCGGTCTCCGGGCCGGAGGTGTCGCGACCGACGGTGCGGCCGGCACCGGCGTCGTAGTCCGCACCACGGTCGGCGTCGTAGTCGGCGCCGCGGTCGGCACCGATGTCGTTGACGGCGTCCTTGATCTTGTCGCCCACCGAACGATCGGCACCGCTGTCGTCGGCGCCGCGGTCGTAGTCACCGCTGGTGGTGGTCGTCGTCGTCGTGGCGTACTCCGCACCCCCGTCGTAGTCACCGGAGGTGGTGGTGCCACCGCTCAGGCCGTAGTAGCTGTAGAGCTGGTCCTCCTCGGCCGGGGAGAGGCTGCCGTCGTCGTCGATGCGCGGGGCGTCCTTCACCGTCGCCTTGTCGTAGCTGACCACGATGTCGCCGTCGCGCACGCTGGCCCCCTGCAGCGGCACGAACGACTGCGACGTACCGAACAGGCCGGTATTGGCAGTCACGAAGGTCGGGTCACCGGACTGGTCGTCCAGGTAGATCTGACCGATGCTGCCGATCTTGTCACCGGTGGAGTCGACCACGTTGCCGCTGGTCAGGCCGGTGAGGTCGTTCTCAGTGATGGGCATAAGTTCCTCCAGAAAGGGGGTGGGCGATGAGGTCCTTTGTAGAAGGTATCCCACTTGCTTACGCCGTAAACACCACCCCCTCCTTTTCGTCAGGAGGGGCTTTGTCGGGCCGTGCCCAATCCCGAGAATCTGCCCTCAGACCCGGGGCTGGATCACCACCAGGGGGTCGCCGTCGTTGACCACGTCGCCGCCCGCCACCACGATCTCGACCACCGCACCGGCCACTTCCGCCAGCACCGGGATCTCCATCTTCATCGACTCCAGCACCACCACGGCGTCGGTGGCACCCACCTGCTGCCCGACCTCCACCTCCACGGTCAGGACGGCCGCGACCAGCTCGGCGACGACGGTGTGGGTCATGGCGTCATCGTAGGGGTCGAGGCGGGGGCGGTTTCGCTACGCTGACGCGTGTGAACCGCCTCGCCGGCCAGACCTCGCCCAAGACCGCACCCCGCCCGGCATCCTGGGCCTACGCCGAGGATTTCGTCGCCGAGTCCGACGCCGCCTTCACCGCCCGGGAGGCGGCCGTGGAGTTCGGCATCAGCCCGCTGAGCCGTGGGGCCGCGAGCACGCTCACCCTGCTGGCCCGGGTGGTCCAGGCCAAGGCGGTGGTCGAGATCGGGACCGGGTCGGGGGTCTCGGGGCTGGCCCTGTTCGCCGGCATGGAGTCCGACGGGGTGCTTACCAGCGTGGACATCGAGGCGGAGCACCAGCAGGCTGCGCGGGAGGCGTTCCGGTCGGTGGGCATCCCGCCACGGCGGATCCGGCTCATCGCCGGGTCCGCGCTGAACGTGCTGCCCAAGCTGAGCGACGGCGCGTACGACCTGGTCCTGGTGGACGGCGACAAGCTGGAGTACGCCGAGTACGTCGAGCAGGGTCTGCGGCTGCTCCGGCACGGCGGCGTGCTGGTGGTCGACAACGCCCTGTGGCACGACCGGACCGCCGACGAGACCAACACCGACGAGCAGACCGAGGCGATCCGCTCCGCCCTGGCCACGGTCGGCGACAACGAGGACCTGGTGACGGCCCTGCTGCCCGCCGGCGACGGCCTCCTGGTTGCTGTCAAGCGGTGACGTCGCGAGCGTCGGGAAGGCGCGCCCGGCGAGCGGAGGAACGACGAGCGAACACGCTTTTCGTTCGCGAGGAGCGACGACGTCGGCGGTTGAGCGCCGGCGCGAGCGACTAAGAAACGAGGGTTCCCTTGCCCACCACGGTGATGCCGCCCTCGGAGACGGTGAACCCGCGGGCCCGGTCGGCCTCGTGGTCGACCCCGACCGAGGCCCCCGCGCGGACCACCACGTTCTTGTCCAGGATCGCCCGGCGGACGACCGCGTTCTGTTCGACGCGGGCGTTGGTCAGCAGCACCGACTGGTCCACCTCGGCACCGTTCAGCACCCGCACGTTCGGCGACAGCACCGAGTCGTCGATCCGGCCGCCGGAGACGATGCACCCCGGGCTGACGATGGAGTCGGTGGAAGAGCCCTCCAGGGTGAACTTGGCGCCCGGCATCTGCACCGGGTAGGTCCAGATCGGCCACTCCAGGTTGTAGAGGTTGAACACCGGGTCGACTGACACCAGGTCCATGTGCGCCTCGTGGTACGCGTCGATCGTCCCCACGTCGCGCCAGTACGCCTTGTCCCGCTCGGTGGAGCCGGGCACGGAGTTGGCCGTGAAGTCGTAGACCTGCGCCTCGCCCCGCTCCACGAAGCTGGGGATGATGTCACCGCCCATGTCGTGCCGCGAGGACTCGGCGTCCGCGTCGGCGGCGAGCGCGTCGATCAGCGCCTCGCTCGTGAAGATGTAGTTGCCCATCGAGGCGAAGGAGGAGTCGGGGTCGTCGGCCAGGCCCGGCGGGTCGGCCGGCTTCTCCAGGAACGCGTCGATCTTGGCGTCGGCGCCGGCGTCGATCACCCCGAACGCGCTCGCCTGGCTGCGCGGCACCCGGATGCCCGCCACGGTGCAGCCCAGCCCGCCGCCGACGTGCGCGTCGAGCATCTGGGACACGTCCATCCGGTAGATGTTGTCGGCCCCGAACACCACCACGTAGTCGGGCCGCTCGTCGTTGATCAGGTTGAGCGACTGGAAGATGGCGTCGGCACTGCCCTGGTACCAGCGCGGCCCGAGCCGCTGCTGGGCGGGCACCGGGGTGACGTAGTTGCCGAGCAGCGTCGACATCCGCCAGGTCAGCGAGATGTGCCGGTCGAGCGAGTGGGACTTGTACTGGGTGAGCACGGCGATCTGCCGCATCTCCGCGTTGACCAGGTTGGACAGCACGAAGTCGATCAGCCGGTAGGTGCCGCCGAAGGGCACGGCCGGCTTGGCCCGGTCCCCGGTCAACGGCAGCAGCCGCTTCCCCTCGCCACCTGCCAGGACGATCGCCAGCACCTTCGGTCGCGCAGCCATGACCGAAACCTAGGCGTAACGCGCACGCCGCGACAAGGGGCACCGTCGGGTGCGGTCCGCGCCTTCCCGGCCTGATCGGCCCTGTGCGACGATGCGCACATGGCGCCCGTCAGCGACGACCGACTGTCCATCTCCCTGCTGACCCGCGAGTACCCCCCGTCGATCTACGGTGGCGCCGGCGTGCACGTAGCTCAGCTCGTCCCCCAGCTGCGGGCGCTGATCGACGTGGACGTGCAGTGCATGGGCGAGCCGCGCGAAGGTGCCACCGCACACGCCGAGACCTATCCGGCCGGGGCCAACGCGGCGCTCCGGGTCTTCGGCGCCGACCTGGCCATGACCGCCGCCGTGCCCGAGGTCGACCTGGTGCACTCCCACACCTGGTACGCCAACCTGGCCGGTCACCTGACCGGCCTGCTGCAGGACATCCCGCACGTGGTCAGTGCGCACTCGCTCGAGCCGCACCGGCCGTGGAAGGCCGAGCAGCTCGGCGGCGGCTACCGGCTCTCGTCCTGGGCGGAGCGGACGGCGTTCCTGGCCGCGGACGCGGTGATCGCGGTCAGCGCCAAGATGCGGACCGACGTGCTCGCGTCGTACACCGACCTCGACCCGGACCGGGTGCACGTGGTCCGCAACGGCATCGACCCCGACGAGTTCGCCCCGGACCCGGGCACCGACGTCGTACGCGGGCTCGGCATCGACCTCGACCGGCCGTCGGTCGTCTTCGTCGGCCGGATCACCCGGCAGAAGGGGCTGATTCACCTGGTCCGGGCGGCCGAGCAGCTCGACCCCGACACCCAGGTGGTGCTGCTGGCCGGCGCGGCCGACACCCCCGAGATCTCCCGCGAGTTCGGCGAGGCCTTCGCCCACCTGCAGGCGAGCCGCGGCGGCGTGCTGTGGGTGGAGGAGATGCTGCCCCGGGCGCAGGTCCGGCAGGTGCTCTCGCACGCGACCGTGTTCGCGTGCCCGTCGGTCTACGAGCCGCTCGGCATCGTCAACCTGGAGGCGATGGCCTGCGAGACGGCCGTCGTGGCCTCGGCGGTGGGCGGTATCCCCGAGGTGGTGGTGGACGGGGAGACCGGCTATCTCGTGCCCTACGACCCGGACCGCGCCGACGACCCGGCCGCGGTCGCCGACTTCGAGGCCGGACTGGCCGGCCGGATCAACCTGCTGACCGCCGACCCCGAGCAGGCCCGCCGCTTCGGCGAGGCCGGCCGGCGCCGCTGCATCGACGAGTTCAGCTGGGCCAAGATCGCCGCCGAGACGGTGGACGTCTACCGGGAGGCGACCAGGGTGCACCATTCCTGATGCTCCCCTCGCACCCGTCGCGGCCTGAGAGCTGCCGTCGTCGTCCCTCTTCGCGAACGAAGAACGTGTTCGCTCATCGATCCTCCGTCCGCCAGCGGGCCGCTCCTCCGATGCTCGGTGAGCCGGGCGGCTGATGGGCCGGTACCGGGACCGTGCAACGGCCGGGCGGGTGCTCGGCGAGGCCGTACGCGCCCGCGGCCCCTACCTGCGGCCGGTCGTGCTGGCCCTGCCCCGGGGCGGCGTACCGGTCGGCGCCGGGGTGGCGGCCGCCCTCGACGCGGCGCTCGCCGTGGTGCTGGTG
>CAXTVE010000127.1:1748-8481 GCA_964247485.1 uncultured Propionibacteriaceae bacterium | reverse complement strand
TCCGGAAGGCGAACAGCGTCACCCCGACGCAGCTGCCGAAGACGGCCAGCCCGGCGAGGAGGAAGGTCCGCGCCAGGTCGTCGGGAGCGGGGCTCGCCAGGGCCAGGCCGAGGAAGGCGGGCCAGACGAGGACCAGGGCGGCGACCCCGATGGCGATACCGCGTCCGGCACGCGCCCGGCGCACCCGCTCGAGGACGTCGTCGGTCGTCGGCAGTCCCCGGCGGGCCGCCCAGCGCCGGGGGGGGGGGCCGCGCCCCGCGCCGCGGGTCCGGCCCACTGCGGGCCAGGCCGCGGCCAGGTAGCCGAGGGCACAGGCGGTGAGGTAGCCGAGGAGGACGTAGTCGAGAGCCTTCATACCATCTTTGTAGCAGTCTAGACATACGAAGTCAATACAATCTTGCCTCTAGGGTTGGCCCGTGACCGACCGGCGTGCGACACGGATGCTGGCCGACGCGTCGCCCGAGCCCTACTGGCTGGACCGGCCCGAGCGGCCCGCCGCCCGACCGCGGCTGGTCGAGGACATCGACGCCGATCTGGTCATCGTCGGCGGCGGGTTCACCGGGCTGTGGGCGGCGGTGCAGGCGGCCGAGGAGAATCCGGCCCGCAGCATCGTGTTGCTCGAGGGGCATCGCGTCGCCGAGGGGGCGTCGGGCCGCAACGGCGGGTTCTGCGCGGCCAGCCTGACCCACGGCCTGGGCAACGGGCAGGAGCGCTTCGCCGACGAGCTGCCCACCCTGCTGCGGATGGGGAGCGAGACGCTGGACGCGATCGAGGCCGCAGTCGCCCGGCACGGCATCGCTTGCGACTTCGTACGGACCGGCGAGCTGGACGTCGCCGTGGCCCCCTGGCAGGCGGAGGCCCTGGCCGAGGAGCACGCGCTCGCCACCGGCCTCGGCCTGAACTGGCGGCTGCTGGACCGCGACGAGACCCAGGCGACGGTCGCCTCACCGACCTACCTCGCCGCCATCGACGACGCCGACGGGGTGGCCCTGGTGGACCCCGCCCGGTTGGCCTGGGGCCTGGCCGCGACGGCCGAGCGGCTCGGCGTACGGATCTTCGAGCACACCCCGGCGGACCGTCTCGAGACCGACGGCCCCGGCATCCGGGTTCGGACCCCGCACGGCGCGGTCCGCGCCGCCAAGGTCCTGCTGGCGACCGCCGCCGGCCGACCGCTGAAGAGGTCGATCGGCGCGTACATCGTCCCGGTCTGGGACTACGCGCTGATGACCGAGCCGCTGGCCCCCGACGTACGCGCCTCGCTCGGCTGGGCGCGGCGGCAGGGGATCGGCGACGCCGGCAACCAGTTCCACTACTACCGGCTGACGCAGGACGACCGCCGCGCTACTTCGGCGGGGGGGACGACCCCACCGAACCCCCCCGAAAGGCTCCTCTTCGGTGGCTACGACGCCCTCTACTTCCTAGGTGGCGACACCGACCCGCGGCGGGCCCAGGACCCGGGGACGTTCGCCGTGCTGGCCGAGCACCTGGTCGAGACGTTCCCGCAGCTCGCCGACACCCGGATCAGCCACGCCTGGGGCGGCCACATCGACACCTGCAGCCGGTTCAGCGCGTTCTGGCACCGGATGCTGGGCGGCCGGGCGGTCTACGTCGGCGGGTTCACCGGGCTCGGGGTCGGCGCGTCGCACTTCGGCGCCCGCACCGCGCTGGACCTGCTCGACGGCCGAGACACCGAGCGGACCCGGCTGGCGATGGTGCGCTCCAAGCCGATCCCGTTCCCGCCGGAGCCGCTGCGCTGGACCGGCATCCAGCTGACCCGGGCCTCGCTGGCCCGGGCCGACCGTAACGAGGGCCGCCGCAACCTCTGGCTCCGCGCCCTGGACTGGGCCGGCCTGGGCTTCGACTCCTGACCCTGGTGGGCCTCCGGTTGATCAGCCGGGCCCGCGCCGACTGGTCTCGCCAGCCCGGCCCCGTGGACGCGGAGTCGCCGGTCTCGCTCGCCCGCTAGAGACCGCCGCGGGGGGGCTCGCCGGTGTCGGGGACGAGGATCGGGGTGTCGGCGTTGAGGGTCTCACCGCGGAAGAAGGCCGGCAGGCGTACGGCGCAGGCGATCATCAGCGGCACGCCGAGAGCCAGCATCCCGATCCCGATCACGAAGATCCCGCCCAGGGGCCCGAAGCTGGTTTCGGCGTACTCCGGGTCGACGTACTGGATCGAGGCCAGCACGAAGGCGGCCACCATCCCGAGCCCGCCGAGCAGCGGGATCAGGCCCCGCAGGAAGAAGTGCCGAGCGCTGGTGAACAGGGACCGCCGGAAGTAGACGACGCAGGAGAAGGCCGTGATCCCGTAGTAGAACGCCACGGCCAGGCCGAGTGAGGCGATCGAGTCCGCCAGCGCGTTGGTGCTGACCAGCGACAGGACCAGATAGAAGACGATGGCGGTCGCGCCCATCACCAAGGTGGCGAACCCCGGGGTCTTGTACCGCGGGTTGACCTCGCCGAACTTGGCCGGGATGGCCTTGTAGACCGCCATGGCCAGGGCACCCCGGGCGGTCGGCAGGATCGTGGTCTGGGTCGAGGAGGCGGCGGAGACCGACACGGTGAGCAGCAGTACCGAGGTCATGATCGCCCCCAGCACCGGCTCGCCGACGATGGTCAGCACGTCGTCGGCGTTCTCCTCGTTGCCGAGACCGATCCCCTCCTCGGCGAACCCGGCGAAGGCCCCCACCGCGTAGGCCACCAGCACGTAGGTGACCAGCAGGATCACCGTGCTGATTAGCGCCGCCCGGCCCGGGGTGTTGTCGGCGTCCTTGGTCTCCTCGGTGACCGCCAGGCACGCGTCCCAGCCCCAGTAGATGAAGATGCACAGGATGACCGCCGTGGCGACCGATCCCGTCTCCAGCCCGAAGGGCGACAGCCACTCCCAGGACGGTCGCACCGCCTGCTCGCCGGCGGTGCCGTTGTAGACCTTGACCAGGGCCAGCACGCTGAGCAGCACCAGCACCAGGAACTGGAAGCTGACCAGGACCATCTGGATGCGCTCGCTGAGGATGATGCCGCGGTAGGAGATCCAGGTCATCACCACGATGAAGACGATGCCCAGCCCGACCCGGAGGACCGCGTTCTCGGCCAGGTCGTCCGCGCCGAAGAACAGCAGCAGGTAGGTACCGGCGATCTCGGCCACGTTGGCCAGCACGATGATCGCCGAGACCGCGACGCCCCAGCCGCCCAGCCAGCCGATCCACGGACCCAGCGCCTTGGTGCCCCAGGTGAAGGTGGTTCCGCAGTCGGGGGCGGCCCGGTTCAGCTCGCGGTAGGCGACGGCGACCAGCAGCATCGGGAGGAAGGCGAGCAGGAACATGGCCGGCGCCCGATCGCCGACCTCGAGGACGACGTACCCCAGCGTGGCCGCGAGGCTGTACGCCGGCGCCGTCGAGCCGAGCCCGATGGTGACGTTGCCCCAGAGCCCGAGCGCGCCGCTCTGCAGACCCTTGCCCGCCTGTTCGGTCTGGACGACTTCAGCCATAGTGGACCCCGCTCTCCCCTGCCCGCGGGCGAGGCGGGCGATTTCCCTGACGCGCGCAGTCTTGCACGAATAGGCTCGTCAGCGCCTAGATCTGCGGTAGATCGACGCTGAGGCGAAAGGACGTTGTTACATGAGGATCATCCTGGTCGGCGCGGGTGGGGTCGGCGACGCCTTCGCCCGGATCGCCGCCCGCCGCCCGTTCTTCGACTCCTGCGTGGTGGCCGACTACGACGGCGCCCGGGCGGAGCGCACGGTGGCGGCGGTCGGCGACCCGCGCTTCACCGCCGCCCAGGTCGATGCGTCCGACGCCGACTCGGTCGCCGCCCTGGTCCGCGAGCAGGCCGGCACCCACGTGATGAACGCAGTCGACCCCCGCTTCGTGATGCCGATCTTCGACGGCGCGTACGCCGCGGGCGCGGACTATCTGGACATGGCCATGTCGCTGTCCCAGCGGCACCCGGACCAGCCGTACGCGAAGGTCGGCCGGATGCTCGGCGATGAGCAGTTCGCGGTCGCCGACCAGTGGGAGTCCGCCGGGCGGCTGGCCCTGGTCGGGATGGGGGTGGAGCCCGGGCTGTCCGACGTGTTCGCCCGCTACGCCGCCGACGAGCTGTTCTCCCGGATCGACGAGCTGGGGACCCGGGACGGGTCCAACCTGACCGTGGAGGGCTACGACTTCGCTCCCTCCTTCTCGATCTGGACCACGATCGAGGAGTGCCTGAACCCGCCGGTGATCTGGGAGCGTGACCGCGGGTTCTTCGTCACCGCCCCCTTCAGCGAGCCCGAGGTCTTCGACTTCCCCGGCGGGATCGGCCCGGTGGAGTGCGTGAACGTGGAGCACGAGGAGGTGATCCTGATGCCGCGCTGGGTCGAGGCGGAGCGGGTCACCTTCAAGTACGGCCTGGGCACCGAGTTCATCGACGTGCTCCGGACCCTCCGCAAGCTCGGGCTGGACAAGACCGAGCCGGTCACCGTGAAGGGGGTGTCGGTCTCACCGCGGGACCTGGTCGCGGCCTGCCTGCCCGACCCGGCGTTCCTGGGCGACAAGATGCGCGGCGCCACCTGCGCGGGGGTCTGGGTGACCGGCACGGGCAAGGACGGTGAGCCGCGCGAGGTGTACCTCCACCACGTGGTCGACAACGAGACCACGATGCGGGAGTACGGCGCCCAGTGCGTGGTCTGGCAGACCGCGGTCAACCCGGTGGTCGCCCTGGAGCTGCTGGCCACCGGGGCGTGGTCGGGACAGGGCGTCCTCGGCCCGGAGGCCTTTGCGCCAAAGCCGTTCCTGGACCTGCTCGCCGGCCCGTATGCCTCCCCCTGGGGGATGGAGGAGCGCACCCCGGCGTCGTCGTCGCGCTAGGCGTGCGTTTCGACCGCGAGTACCCGGTCAGAACGCACGCGTTGTCGGCCTGAGCCCGCACCTGGTGCGGCAGGATGGCCGGCATGCCCCGCTACGTCGCCTTCCTGCGGGCGGTCAACCTGGGGGCGACGCGCAAGTTCCCCAAGGACGACATCCGGCGCTGCGTCGAGTCGACCGGGGCCACCGCCGTCGAGACGTACATCAACACCGGCAACGTGCTGCTGACCACCTCGACCCGGTCCCGCGACAAGCTCGAGCGGACCCTGGAGGAGGCTTTCGCCGCGGACCGCGGGTTCGCCGTGCCGACCATCGCCTACCCGTTGCCCGCGCTGGCGGCGATCGGCGCCGACGCCATCCGGCTCGCGGAGCGGGTCGCGTCCCCAGGCCTGCGGCACTACGTGACCCTGCTCAAGGCCGAGCCGTCGCCGGCCGCCGCGGCTGCGCTTGAGGCCCTCTCGACCGACAGCGAGCAGGCGTACGTCACCGGGCGAGCGGTGCAGCTGCTGCTGCCCGAGGGCGGCTACGGCACGGCCCGGCTGAGCAACGCCCGGATCGAGCGGACCCTCGGTGTGGCGACCACCCGCGACGCCAGGGTGATCGCCGCCCTGGTCGAGAAGTGGTGCTGACCCGCCCTCACTGAGTCGGTGGCCGCCGGGTCGCAGGAACCTCCGTGGACCTACGTTGCGGGCACCTCACGCACCGTGCCAGCGGCGCGGAGCGAGGGCAACGAACGTCAACCCAACTTCCTGCAGGATGAGGGGCGTGACTTCCACCCCGCCGCATCTGGCCGAGCTGACCCTGGCGTACGTGGCGCCGGAACGCGTCGACGACTACCTGGCCGCGGTGGCCCGGGGCTTCCACGGCGACTTCAAGCCCGAGGAGTGGGGGATGCTGCGGGCGGTGCTCGAGCCGGAGCGCAACTTCGGCTTCACCGTCGACGGACGCTGGATCTCGACCACCGGCGCCTTCACCCGGACGATGGTCGTCCCCGGCGGCACGGTCCCGACGGCGGCCGTCACCGTGGTGACGGTCGCGCCCGCCTACCGCCGCCGCGGGCTGCTGCGGCGGATGATGACCCACCAGCTGGAGCAGATCGCGGCCGCCGGCACCGAACCGGTCGCGCTGCTGTGGGCGTCCGAGCACGCGATCTACGGCCGGTTCGGCTATGGCGAGACCCTGTTCCGGGTCCGCCTCGCCGGTCCCACCCGCGAGCTGGCCTTCGCCCCCGGCACCGATTTCGGTGACGGGTCGGTCGGCGAGGTGGAGCGCACGGAGTTCGTGCCGGTCGCCGCCCGGCTGCGAGAAACGTGGCTCGGCCACCGTCCCGGCGCGCTCGACCGGCCCGACGCCTGGTGGGACTTCCGGCTGGACGACCCCGAGAACCGACGGCACGGCGCCTCGGCCCTCCGGTTCGCCCTGCACTACGGCGCCGACGGCACTCCGGACGGCTACGCCTTCTTCCGGGTGAAGGAGGAGGCGGGCGAGGTGGAGGTGATCGAGCTGGACGCCGCGACCACCCCGGCGTACGCGGCGCTGTGGCGGTTCCTGCTCAGCCTGGACCTGGTCCGGTCGTTCCGGCTGTACGGCGCCCCGGTGGACGAGCCGCTGCGGCTGCTGGTCACCGATCCGCGCGCGATCACCACCGAGGCCCTGGACGGCACCTACGCCCGGCTCGTCGACGTCCCCGCCGCACTGTCCGCGCGGCGCTACCCGACCGAGGTCGACCTGGTGCTCCAGGTCCGCGACGACCTGCTGCCGCAGAACGACGCGACCTTCCGGCTGCAGGGCGGTCCGGACGGGGCGGAGGTCCAGCCGAGCCGGCGTACGCCGGACATCAGCCTCGGCGTCCGCGAGCTCGGCGCGCTCTACCTCGGCGGCATGCCGCCGGCC
>CAXTVE010000127.1:0-1738 GCA_964247485.1 uncultured Propionibacteriaceae bacterium | reverse complement strand
CTCCCTGAGCCTGTCGATGTCCTTCGACAGGCTCAGGACGCGGATTCCCGCTCAGGACGCGGGGTGGATCAGAGGTATTCCTCGAGGGCGTTGAGCAGCGTCGACTTGGACTTCGCACCCTTGAACGCCTTGACCAGCTCGCCGCCGACGTAGACCTGGATGGTCGGCAGCCCGAGGACGTGGTTGTTGGCCGGGGTCACCGGGTTGGTGTTGGTGTCCATCTTGACGAAGGTCACCTTGTCCCCGTGCGTGGAGGCCAGCTCCTCGATGATCGGCGCGACCTGCTTGCACGGTCCGCACCAGTCGGCCCAGAAGTCGACCACGACCGGCTTGTCCGACTGGAGCACGACCTCGGAGAAGTCCGCGTCCGTGACCTCGGCTACTGCACCCATTCCGCCTACTCCTCGTGTGTCAGGTCGCCGCGCTGGTGAGCAGCGACTCGTGCTCGGCCAGCAGCATGTTGCCGCCGGCATCGTCCAGGTCGGCCAGGTAGCGCTCCGCGTCCAGTGCGGCCGAGCACCCGGTGCCGGCAGCGGTGATCGCCTGCCGGTAGGTGTGGTCGACCAGGTCGCCGCAGGCGAAGACGCCGGGCAGGTTAGTCCGGGTCGACTTGCCGTCGGTGGTCACGTAGCCCTCGCCGTCCAGGTGCACCTGGCCGCGGACCAGCTCCGAGCGCGGGTCGTGCCCGATGGCGATGAACAGCCCGGCGATCGCCAGCTCGCGCTCCTCACCGGTGACGGTGTCGGTGAGGGTCACGCCGGTCACCGAGGAGTCGCCGTGGATGGTCGAGACCCGGGAGTTCCAGGCGAAGCTGATCTTGGGGTCCTTCTGGGCGCGGGCGACCATGATCTTGCTGGCCCGCAGCTCGTCGCGCCGGTGCACCAGGGTGACGGTGCTCGCGAACCGGCTGAGGAAGGTCGCCTCCTCCACCGCCGAGTCACCGCCGCCGACCACCGCGATGTCCTTGTTGCGGAAGAAGAACCCGTCGCAAGTCGCACACCAGGACACGCCGTGGCCGGACAGCCGGTCTTCGTCGGGCAGCCCGAGGTTGCGGTACTTCGAGCCCATGGCCAGGATCACCGCGCGGGCGGCGTAGGTGGTGCCGTAGCCGTCGGTCACGGTCTTCACGCTGCCGGTCAGGTCCATCGCCGCGACGTCCTCGGTGAGGATCTCCGCCCCGAACCGCTCGGCCTGTGCCCGCATCTGGTCCATCAGGTCGGGGCCTTGGATGCCCTCGGGGAAGCCCGGGAAGTTCTCGACCTCGGTGGTGTTCATCAGGGCACCGCCCGCCGTCACCGAGCCCTCGAAGAGCAGCGGCTTCAGGTCCGCCCGGGCCGCGTAGACCGCCGCGGTGTAACCGGCCGGTCCGCTGCCGACGATGATCAGGTCCCGTACGGTCTCGGTGCTCATGCTCCCCTTCGTCCTGCCTGTCGCGTCACCTTACCTGGAGCAAAACGGTCGGAGACCCGCCGCTATTCCAGGCGCGTACGCGGGTCACCGGTCGGCGACGGGGGCCGACGGACCGGCCTTGGGCCGTCCGGTGCCGCAGCCCGTGACCACGACGACGTCCGTGCCCGAGCCGGAGCGCAGGTAGACCAGCAGGGCCGGTACGCCGTCCACGGTCGTGCTGGCCAGCGCGGTGATCCGGCCGCTGGTCACCTGCCGCGCGCACTGCCAGGCGCGGGAGAAGCGGTGCGGCTCCAGGTCGCCGCGAGCGGCCAGCCCGGCAGCCTGGACG
>CAXTVE010000126.1:0-8489 GCA_964247485.1 uncultured Propionibacteriaceae bacterium | reverse complement strand
TGCGCTTCGCCATGTTCTTCATGGCCGAGTACATGAACATGATCACGGTCTCGGCGCTCGCCACCACGCTGTTCCTCGGCGGCTGGCACGCGATCTTCCCGTTCAACCTCATCCCGGGCGCGGACGCCGGCTACCTCGGCATCGTCTGGTTCATGGTCAAGATGCTGGTGCTGCTGTTCGGCTTCGTCTGGCTGCGCGGGACGCTGCCGCGGCTGCGCTACGACCAGTTCATGCGCTTCGGCTGGAAGTGGCTGATCCCGATCTCCCTGGTCTGGACCCTGGTCATCGCCACCCTGCGGATCACCGGCAACCCGTTCGCCAACCCGACGGCGCGGATCGTGCTGATCGTGGTCTTCGTCGCGCTGCTGGCCCTGGCCATCTTCGGCGGCAACGACGAGCCCAAGGAGAGTGCTCCGGAGCCGGCCGGGGAGTTCGACGCCTTCGCCGGCGGATACCCGGTGCCCCCGCAGGGCGACCAGGTGCTGCCGGAGTTCGCGACGGTGCTGCCGGGGACGAGTGGGCCTCCGTCCGAGGACGACGACAACGATGAGCCCCGCGTACGCGCTGGGGCGACGAGTGGGGACGAGCGCTGATGGGTTTGTTCGATCCGGTTGCGGGCTTCGGCGTGACCTTCAAGACGATGTTCCGCAAGACCTTCACCATCGACTACCCGAACGGGCCCCGGCGTACGGCGCCGCGGTTCCACGGTCGGCACCAGCTCAACCGCTGGCCGGACGGGCTGGAGAAGTGTGTCGGCTGCGAGCTGTGCGCCTGGGCCTGCCCGGCCGACGCCATCTACGTCGAGGGCGGGCAGAACACCGACGAGCAGCGGTTCTCCCCAGGTGAGCGCTACGGGCGGGTCTACCAGATCAACTACCTGCGCTGCATCCTCTGCGGGCTGTGCGTGGAGGCCTGCCCGACCCGGGCGCTGACCATGACCAACGAGTTCGAGCTGGCCGACGACACCCGGAGCAGCCTGATCTACGAGAAGGACCGGCTGCTGGCGCCACTGCTGCCGGGGATGACTGCCCCGCCGCACGACCGCGAGCTCGGCGACGACGAGTCCGCCTACTTCCTCGGTCTGCCGACGACCGGGCAGGAGGACGACCGGGCCGGAGACATCAGTGGGGCCGGGTCGAAGCTCATCAACCAGGGCTACAAGTACCAGCGGAAGATGCGCAAGGAAGCTGCTGTGCTGAGCGAGGGGGGATCACCCCCCGCGGACCCCCCACACGAGCGAGTGCTGGCCGGAAACGAGGACCAGGCGTGATGACCCCGCTGGTGACGGGTCCCGAGGTGGCCTTCTGGTTCCTCGCCCCGGTGATGGTCCTGGGTGCGCTGGGCATGGTCCTGGCCCGCAAGCCGGTGCACTCCGCGCTCTGCCTGGCTGCGGTGATGATCTCGCTGGCGGTGCAGTACGCGGCCCAGGACGCGCCCTTCCTGTTCGCCGTGCAGATCATCGTCTACACCGGCGCGATCTTGATGCTGTTCCTGTTCGTGCTGATGCTGGTCGGGGTGGACACGGCCGACTCGCTGGTGGAGACGATCAAGGCCCAGCGTCCGCTGGCCGTGCTGGCCGGCGTGGGCTTCGGCTCGCTGCTGGTCTTCGCGGTCGGCAACGCACTGGTCGGCGACCCGATCGGGCTGGCCGACGTCAACGCCGCGTACGGCGGCAACACCCAGGGCATCGCGGCGCTGCTGTTCACCCGCTACGTGTTCGCCTTCGAGGCGACCTCGGCGCTGCTGATCACCGCGGCGGTCGGCGCGATGGTGCTCGCTCACCGTGAGCGGCTGCTGCCCAGGCAGACGCAGGCCGACCTGGTCACCGAGCGGATGCGTCGCTACGCCGAGACGGGCCAGCATCCCGGTCCGCTGCCCACCCCCGGCGTCTTCGCCCGCCACAACTCGGTGGACACCCCGGCCCTGCTGCCGGACGGCTCAGTCTCGGAGCTCTCGGTGTCGGCCACCCTCCGCTCCCGCGGCGACATCCTCGGCAGCTCCGAGCTCACCGCCCCCATCGACAAGACCCTCCGGGCGGTCACTCGGGATTCCGAGGACGACGGCGAGGTCCGGCCGTGAATCCTGATCACTACATCGTGCTGTCGGCCATCCTGTTCACGATCGGGGCCGTCGGGTTCATGCTGCGGCGGAACGCGATCGTCGCCTTCATGTGCGTCGAGCTGATGCTGAACGCCTCCAACCTGGCGCTGGTCACCTTCTCCCGGGTGTACGGCGAGCTCGACGGCCAGATCGCCGCCTTCTTCGTGATGGTGGTGGCGGCGGCCGAGGTGGTGGTCGGCCTGGCCATCATCGTGACCATCTTCCGGACCCGACGTTCGGCCTCGGTCGACGACGCCAACCTGCTGAAGTTCTAGGACCGACGATGCTCCCGCTCGAAGTCGTGACGCCCGTGCCCGCCACGGGGTTCCTCACCCTGTCCTGGCTGGTGATCGCCATCCCCGCCCTGAGCGCCGCCGTGCTGCTGCTGATCGGGCGTTCCGGCGACCGGTGGGGCCATTACCTCGGCACGCTGGCCCCGGTCGCCTCCTTCGTCATCGGGCTGGTCTGCTTCGTCCGGCTGCTGGGGGTCGAGGAGGCCCAGCGCGCCGTCGCCGTGCCGCTCTACGATTGGATCTCCATCGGCCAGTGGTCGATCGGGGCCGGGCTGCTGGTCGACCAGCTGTCGATCGTCTTCGTGCTGCTGATCACCGGCGTCGGCAGCCTGATCCACGTCTACTCCATCGGCTACATGGCCCACGACGAGCGCCGCCGACGGTTCTTCGCCTTCCTGAACCTCTTCGTCGCCGCGATGCTACTGCTGGTGCTGGCCGACAACTACCTGGTGCTGTTCGTCGGCTGGGAGGGCGTCGGTCTGGCCTCCTACCTGCTGATCGGCTTCTGGCAGCACCGGCCGACCGCCGCGACCGCGGCCAAGAAGGCCTTCGTGGTCAACCGGGTCGGCGACCTCGGCATGTCGATCGCCATCATGCTCATGCTGGCCACCTTCGGCTCCTCGGCCTTCGTGGACGTGAACGAAGGCATGCCGAGCGCCGGCCCCACGATCGCCACGATCATGGGCCTGCTGCTGTTGCTCGGCGCCTGCGGCAAGTCCGCGCAGGTGCCGCTGCAGTCCTGGCTGCTGGACGCGATGGAGGGCCCCACGCCCGTGTCGGCGCTGATCCACGCCGCGACCATGGTCACCGCCGGGGTCTACCTGGTGGTCCGCAGCAACGCCGTCTTCGTCGAGACGGAGGCGGCCAGCACGGCCGTCGTCGTGGTCGGCACCGTGACCCTGCTGTTCGGCGCCTGGATCGGCTGCGCCAAGGACGACATCAAGAAGGCCCTGGCCGGCTCGACCATGTCGCAGATCGGCTACATGATGCTGGCCGCGGGGATCGGCCCGGCGGGGTACGCGTTCGCGATCTTCCACCTGCTCACCCACGGCTTCTTCAAGGCGAACATGTTCCTGGGTGCCGGCTCGGTGATGCACGGCATGAACGACGACGTGGAGATGCGCCACTACGGCGGGTTGGCCCGGCTGATGCCGATCACCTTCGTCACCTTCGCCGCCGGCTACCTGGCCATCATCGGCTTCCCGTTCTTCTCCGGCTACTACTCCAAGGACCACATCATCGAGGCGGCGTTCGGGCGCAGCGCGGTCATCGGCCTGCTGGCCCTGCTCGGCGCCGGCGTCACCGCCTTCTACATGACCCGGCTGATGCTGATGACCTTCCTGGGCCGCAAGCGGTGGCAGGAGAACGCGCACCCGCACGAGTCACCGCTGGTGATGACCGTGCCCCTGATCATCCTCGGTGCCGCGTCGGTGCTGGGTGGGCTGGTGCTCAACAACTGGATCAGCGGCTGGCTGGACCCGGCGGTCGGCGGGGAGCACGAGGAGGCCACCGGGCTGCTGCACTTCTCGCTGGTCGGGGCCTTGACCCTGGCCGTGGTCGCGGCCGGCATCGCGGTCGCGGTGTGGCAGTTCGGGCCGAGGCGGGACATCCCGCGGACGGCTCCGGCGAGCCGGTCCCCGTTCACCCTGGCCGGTCGCAACGACCTCTACGGCGACGCGTTCAACGAGGCGGTGTTCATGCGCCCCGGGCAGCAGCTGACCAAGGGGCTGATGACGCTGGAGGACTCGGCCATCGACGGCACGGTGAACGGCACGGGCACCGCGATCAGCGGGTTCTCCGGCTGGCTGCGCCGCGGGCAGAACGGGTTCGTCCGCTCGTACGCGCTGACCATGACCGCGGGTGCTGCGCTCGTCGGCGTGGTGCTGGTGCTCGGACGGCTGGGCTGAGGAGATTGCGATGACCTTCCCGGTGCTCACCCTGCTCGCCCTGCTGCCGGCCGTCGGCGCCGTCGCCGTCGTGCTGGCCGGCGCGCGGCTGGCCAAGCTGGTCGCCCTCGTCGCCTCCGTCGCCACGGCGGTGGTCGCGGCGGTGGTCGCGTTCGGCTTCAACCCCGGCGGCGGGCTGCAGCGCGTCGAACAGGTGTCCTGGATCCAGCCGCTCGGCGCCTACTACGCCCTCGGCCTGGACGGGATCGGCCTGACCCTGGTGCTGCTGGTGGTCATCGTCACCCCGGTGGTGATCGTCGCGTCGTGGCGCGACTTCGACAACGTGACGTCTCAGGATGCCCAGGGCACGCTCGCGCCCAAGTACGACTCGCGGGTCTTCTTCGCCCTGGTCCTGGCCGTGGAGACGTGTGCGCTCTACCTGTTCCTGGCCACCGACGTCTTCCTGTTCTACGTGTTCTTCGAGGTCATCCTGATCCCGATGTACTTCCTGATCGGCGGGTTCGGGCCAGGGCCGAGGCGGACGTACGCGGCCGCGAAGTTCTTGATCTTCGGCTTGCTCGGCGGTTTCGTGATGCTGGCCTCGGTGATCGGGCTGTACGTGCAGTCGGCCGCGGCGGGGGAGCCCAGCTACCTGCTCAGCACGCTGAGCGGGCTGGAGTACGGCACGGTGACCGAGCGGCTGCTGTTCGTCGGCTTCTTCTTCGCCTTCGCGATCAAGGCGCCGCTGGTGCCGCTGCACACCTGGCTGCCCGACGCGGCGGAGGAGTCGAGCCCCGGCGGCGCCACCATGATGGTCGGCGTCATGGACAAGATCGGCACCTTCGGGATGATCCGGTTCTGCCTCGGGCTGTTCCCCGAGGCGAGCGTGTGGGCCACCCCGGTGGTGATCGTGCTGGCGGTGGTCTCGATCCTCTACGGCGCGATCCTGGCCATCGGCACCCGCGACATCATGCGCTTCGTGGCGTACACCTCGATCAGCCACTTCGGCTTCATCGTGCTCGGCATCTTCGCCTTCACCACGCAGAGCCTGGTCGGGTCGACGCTCTACATGCTCAACCACGGTCTGTCCACGGCCGCGCTGTTTATCGCCGCCGGCTACCTGATCAAGCGCGGGCGCTCGCGGCACATCGCCGACTACACCGGGGTGCAGAAGGCCGCGCCGGTGCTGGCCGGGCTGATGCTGTTCGCCGGGCTGTCGACGCTGTCGCTGCCGGGGCTGTCCAGCTTCGTCTCGGAGTTCATGGTGCTCGCCGGCACGTTCAGCCGCTACCCGGGGTACGCCGCGGTATCGACGCTGGCCATCGTGCTGGCCGCGCTCTACATCCTGATCATGTACCAGCGCACGATGACCGGGCCGCTCCGGCCGAACGTGGCGGGCATCCCCGACGTGACGCGGCGGGAACGGGCGGCGATGGCGCCGCTGGTGCTGCTGATCCTGGCGCTCGGGGTGTTCCCGAAGCCGATGCTCGACGTGATCGAGCCGACCATCGCGGCCAGCATGGCCGACATCGGGGTGAGCGACCCCGCGCCCCGGGTGAGCGCGGAGGGAGGTCGGTAGTGGACCGCGAGATTCTCGCTCCGGTACTGGAGTACGGGCTGCTGGCGCCGGTGTTCGTGATCTTCGGCGCGGCCTGCCTGGGGGTGCTCGTCGAGGCCCTCGTCCCGCGCGGGTCCCGGCGCACGGTGCAGCTGTTCGTGACCGTGCTCGCCGTCGGCGTCGCCCTGGTGGCCACCCTGCTCAACTGGTTCGGTCCCGCTGACGCCGTGGCGGCCGTCGGCTCGCTCGCACTCGACGGCCCGACCTACTTCATCTGGACGATCCTCCTGGTGCTCGGCGGCGTGTCGTTCCTGCTCTTCGCGGAGCGGAAGCTGGATGTCAGCCCGTTCGCGCCGTCGGCCGCGGCGGTGCCGGGCACGGCCGCCGAGCAGGAGGCCATCGCGCTGCGGGCCGAGCACACCGAGGTCTTCCCGCTGGCCCTGTTCGCGCTGTCGGGGATGATGCTGTTCCCGGCGTCCAACGACCTGATCATGATGTTCATCGCCCTGGAGATCCTGTCGCTGCCGCTCTACCTGCTCTGCGGGCTGGCCCGGCGGCGCCGGCTGCTGTCGCAGGAGTCGGCGCTGAAGTACTTCCTGCTCGGCGCGCTGTCCTCGGCCTTCTTCCTCTACGGGGCGGCGCTCGTCTACGGCTACGCCGGGTCCTTCACCTTCGCCGAGATCGACATCGCCCTGCGGGTGAGCGTGCAGAGCCAGACGCTGCTGCTCGCCGGGATGGGGCTGCTGGGGATCGGCCTGCTGTTCAAGTTCGGCGCGGTGCCGTTCCACAGCTGGACGCCGGATGTCTACACCGGTGCCCCGACGGCGGTCACGGCGTTCATGGCCGCCTGCACGAAGATCGCCGCCATCGGGGCGCTGCTGCGGGTCTTCTACGTCGCCCTGGGCGCGAGCCGGTGGGACTGGCAGCCGCTGATGGCCATCGTCGCGGTCGCCACCATGGCGGTCGGGTCGGTGCTGGCCATCACCCAGACCGACGTCAAGCGGATGCTGGCCTACTCCTCGATCGCCCACGCGGGCTTCATCCTGACGGCCTTCGTCGGGGCGTCGCAGGCGGTCTCCGGGGCGACCGCCGGGACGCTGACCAGCATCTCGTCGGTGATGTTCTACCTGGTCGCCTACGGTGCGGCGACGATCGGGGCGTTCGCGCTGGTGACCATGGTCCGCGACACCACCGGCGAGGCGACCCTGCTGAGCAGCTGGATCGGTCTGGGTCGGCGCTCGCCGTTGACCGCTGCGGTGTTCGCGCTGTTCATGCTCAGCTTCGCCGGTATCCCGCTGACCAGCGGGTTCATCGGCAAGTGGGCGGTCTTTGCTACAGCCTGGAGCGGTGGCCAGGAGTGGCTGGTCGTGGTCGCGGTGGTCATCTCCGTGGTCGCGGCGTTCTTCTACATCCGGGTGATCGTGCTGATGTTCTTCTCCGAGCCCGACGCGGTGGTCGAGCGGCCGGCGGCCGTCGTCCGGCCCGGCTGGACGACCCTGGCCGTGGTCGGCGTCGGAGCCGTCGCCACCCTCGCGTTCGGGGTCATCCCCGGGCCCCTCCTGGCGCTGGCCCAGCAGGCCAGCGAGTTCATCCGGTAGCCGACCCATGACCGAGGCGACCGCCGAGCCCGCCCTGGCCGGCGTACGCGATCAGCTCGAACGGATCGAGGCCGCCCTGCTGCGGGCGGCGGAGGCCGATTCGCCCATGGTGACCGAGGCGGCCCAGCACATCATCGCGGCCGGCGGCAAGCGGTTCCGGCCGCTGCTGGTGGTGCTCGGGTCGCACATCGGCCCGTACGCCGACCCGGAGGACGTGATCAAGGCGGCGGTGGTGGTCGAGCTGACCCATGTCGGCAGCCTCTACCACGATGACGTGATGGACGAGGCCGAGCTGCGCCGGGGCTCCGACAGCGCGAACGCCCGCTGGGGCAACACGGTGGCCATCCTGGTCGGGGACCTGCTGTTCGCCCGAGCCTCCGACACCGTGGCCGGGCTCGGGCCGGAGTTCGTCCGGCTGCAGGCGCAGACGTTCTCGCGACTGGTTCAGGGCCAGATCGCCGAGACGGTCGGTCCGGCCGGCGGGCAGGACCCGCTGGACCACTACCTGAAGGTGGTGGCGGACAAGACCGGCTCGCTGATCGCGACCTCGGCCCTGTTCGGGGCCAAGCTGTCGGGGGCGACGCCGGACGAGCAGGCGCGGATGGCCGAGTTCGGCGAGCAGATCGGCGTGGTCTTCCAGCTCAGCGACGACATCATCGACATCACCAGCGACGTCACCGGCAAGACCCCGGGGACCGACCTGCGGGAGGGCATCCCCACGCTGCCGACGCTGCTGGCCCGCAAGTCGAGTGACCGCGCCGACGCCCGGCTGCTGGAGCTGCTGGACTCCGACCTGCACGACGACGGGGCCCTGGCCGAGGTGCTCGAGCTGCTCCGCCGGCACCGCAGCGTGGACCAGGCCCGGACCGAGGTCCGCCGCCGCGCCGAGGCCGCCCGGGCCCTGCTCGAGCCCCTGCCGGCCGGTGCGGCCCGCGACGCCCTCGAGGCCCTGTGCAGCACGGTGGTCACCCGCTCGTCGTGAGTGCTGCTCAGCGCCCGCTGCTCGGCTCGACCCGGAAACGCCAGAACTCCCGGTAACGGGTCACGACGCGCC
>CAXTVE010000125.1:0-8559 GCA_964247485.1 uncultured Propionibacteriaceae bacterium | reverse complement strand
GCGCCGGCGCCCAGCACGGCCAGCCGGTCCGCCGATGCTGCGGCCCGGGTCTCGGCCGCGGCCACGGCCTCCTCGGGCCAGCTCACCGACAGCGTCCCGTCCCCGGAAAGGTTGACCTCGTCCGCGAGAGCGCCGAGCTGGGCGGCGTACCGGTCGACCCCGGCGGCGGCGATGGTGCGCCCGTCGAGCGTTCCGAACCAGCCGAGCGTGCGCCCGAAGAGCTGCAGCGAGCTGAGCTCGGCGAGCCGCTCGGGCGACCCGCTCAGCAGCAGCGGCCGGTTGGCCCCGATCAGCCCGACCCCGACCAGCCGGTCGTCGGTCAGCTCAGCGGTGCCGGTGACCACGATGCCCAGCTCCCGCTCCGCCCGGGCCGCGCCCCCGAAGGTGGTCGCGACGCCGGGCAGCTGGACCGACAGCACCTCGCACCGCCCCGGGGTGCACTCCGCCGGCATCCGGCCGGACGTTAGTCGGACCCGGCTGTCGACCTGGTCGAGGGCCGCCAGGCTGACCACCGTGCTTGCGATCGAGACCGGCTTGAACACCAGGGCCCGGGCGACCGACGTGACCCCGGCGCCATCCAGACCCGTCCGGACGGAGCGGTCGAGCCGGACGACGGTCTCGCCCCTGAGGTTGCGGTAGGTGTTGGCGAGCACCGTCCGCTCGTACGCGGGGAGCGAGTCGAGGGTGCCGGTCACCGCGGCCACCCCGGACTCCTGGCGCAGGCCGGCGGCGAAGACCGGGAAGCCGACCGCCAGGGCGACCCCCAGGCACAGCAGCAGCCAGGGCAGCGGACGATGGCGAACCCCCGCCGCAGCCAGGCACAGCTGAACACGCATGCTGCGATTATGGCGGCCCCCTCCGACAGAGCGGGCGGACCGCGTCGGCCCGGGGCGGACTACTTCTTCCCGCTCGACCCGTGCTCGATGACTCCCTCGGCCACCTCGCGCATCGACTTGCGCAGGTCCATCGCCGTCTTCTGGATCCAGCGGAACGCCTCCGGCTCGCTCAGCCCCAGGCCGGTCTGCAGCAGCCCCTTGGCCCGGTCCACCGCCTTGCGTGACTCCAGCCGCTCGTTCAGGTCGCTCACCTCGGCCTCGACGGCGGCGATCTCGGCGAACCGGGCCCGGGCCACCTCGATGGCCGGAATCAGGTCGGCCTTGCCGAACGGCTTGACGACGTACGCCATCGCTCCGGCCTGACTGGCCCGGTCGACCAGGTCGCGCTGGCTGAACGCGGTCAGCATCACCACCGGCGCGATCCGCGCGGTTGCAATCTTCTCGGCGGCGCTGATCCCGTCGAGCTTGGGCATCTTGACGTCCATCACCACCAGGTCGGGCTGCAGGTCGGTGGTCAGCTGGACCGCGGCCTCGCCGTCACCCGCCTGGCCCACGACCTCGTAGCCCTCCTCGGTGAGCATCTCGGCCAGGTCCAGGCGGATCAGCACTTCGTCCTCGGCCACGACGACCCGCGTCCGGGCGCCGGGTACCGATAGCCGGGTCTCCTCAGCAGCAGTCACAGCGCACAGCGTAGCGACGCTCTGTTACGGCTGTGGCACACTGATCCGGGCCCCGGCCGGGGTGGCGGAATGGTATACGCGGACGGCTCAAACCCGTCTGTCCGCAAGGACATAGGGGTTCGACTCCCCTTCCCGGCACTCGCCTTCTCAGTCGAAAACTCCACCAATGACGACTTTCCCCCCGATGAGCGTCAGCCGGAGGTCGAAAACTCCACCGGTGGCGACCTTTCTCAGCGCGAAGGCTTGATGAACTGGCGCGTCCAGGCCGCCGGGGCGCGCTGAGGCAGACCGGTGGCACCTCGGTCGACCATCGCCCCCCGAATGCGACGCAGGGTCAGCCAGGGCTCGTCGTAGTACGCGTCGGAGTCGACCACGATGACGCGCCACCCCCGACCCTCCAGCCACTCGCGGCGCCTGAGATCGGAGGTCCACTGCCTCTCCTCCCGTCGGTGGTGCCACCCGTCGTACTCGATGATCAACTTCAAGTGCGGGTAGCACAGATCGAAGCGGATCGACCAGTCTCCGTTGTCGTGCCGGATGATGATGTTGACCTGAGGCTCCGGGTAACCCGCCAGCACGATGAGCATCCGTAGGCGCGTCTCCATCGGGGAGTCGACACCCGCCCGCACCAGCGCGGCGGCGCGACGAGCCCGACGAGCACCCTTGCCGTCCCAGCCGCTCGCGACCACGAGCAGCTCCTCCGGCGTGGTCCGACCGGCCCGGACCAGCGAGTCGCCCAGGACGACCAGCTCAACCAGGTCCGGTGCGACGGCGGCCATCTGCGCGAACACCGCGGTCGGGCTGGCCACCAGCAGGCCACGTCGGCGTACGGCGGACCACCGCGGATCGCCCCGGTGGGCGGCGACGCCCTGGCGGATGGAGCGGGTCGCTTCGGCATCCGGGACGCAGATGTGGGTCACAGGGGTTGGCGGCGCAACCGCGCCCCACAGGGCGGCGGCCGTGTGGTGACTGGCGTACGACCCGTCGGGAGCGATCATCAGGGCGCCCCGGGCCCGCTGCAGCACGGTGACGGCCTCGCCCGCCGGCAGGTAGACACCCTGGAACAACCGTTGGAACTTCGGGCCCCACAGCTGCTTGTCGGTGTAACCCCGACGGAGGCCTTCGGCCCGGGTGAATGGTCTGATCTCGTCGTCCACGAGAACTGACTCTGAACCCGTAGCAAACCTGCTCAGCAGTTATCCACAGCCCTTTTCGGGCCGCTTGCGCTGACGAAAACTCCACACTGGTGGAGTTCTCGACCCGGTTTGGGCCTGGTGAGGGTGGAAACTCGCCATTGGTGGAGTTTTCTCCCCCCACGGCGGGCCTCCTCAGAGGGGGGCGCCGATCCGGCGGATGCGGATCATGTTGGTGTGCCCGGCGACGCCGGGGGGCGAGCCGGCGACGATGACGACCCGCTCGCCCTCGGCGATGCGGCCGGACTCCTGCAGGGCGCTGTCGACCTGGCGGATCATCTCGTCGGTGTGCCCGACCATCGGCACGAGGAACGATTCCACGCCCCAGTTGAGCGTGAGCGAGGCCCGGGTCTGCTCGGTGGGGGTGAAGGCCAGCACCGGGATGGAGGAGCGCAGCCGGGCGAGCCGGCGGGCGGCATCGCCGGAGTGGGTGAACGCCACCAGGAACTTGGCCCCGATCCGGGCGCCGATCTCGGCGGCGGCCTTGGTGATCACGCCGCTGGTGGTGTGCGGGTCCCAGTCGATGTCGGTCATCCGCTCGGAACCGTGCACCTCGGTGTTCAGCACGATCTTCGCCATGGTCTGCACCGTGATGACGGGGTACTCCCCGACGCTGGTCTCACCCGACAGCATGACCGCATCCGCGCCGTCGAGGATCGCGTTCGCCACGTCGGACGCCTCGGCGCGGGTCGGCCGGGGCGCGGAGATCATCGACTCGAGCATCTGGGTGGCCACGATCACCGGCTTCGCCCAGCGGCGGGCCGCGGTGACGATGCGCTTCTGCACCAGCGGCACCTCCTCGAGCGGCAGCTCGACCCCGAGGTCGCCACGGGCCACCATGAAGGCGTCGAAGGCGTCGATGATCTCGTCCAGGTTGTCCACCGCCTGCGGCTTCTCCAGCTTGGCGATCACCGGGACGCGGCGGCCCTCCTCGTCCATCACCTTGTGCACGATCTCGATGTCCTTCGCGCTGCGCACGAAGGAGAGGGCGACCATGTCGATCCCGTTCTGTAGCGCCCAGCGCAGGTCGTCGATGTCCTTCTCGCTCATCGCCGGCACGCTCACCGCCACGCCCGGCAGGTTGATGCCCTTGTTGTTGCTCACCGGGCCGCCGACCACCACCTCGGTGATCACGTCGGTCTCGGTCACCTCGACCGCCCTGAGGTTGAGCCGGCCGTCGTCGATCAGGATCGTGTCCCCCGGTCGGACGTCCCCGGGCAGCCCCTTGTACGTCGTGGAGCAGCGTTCCGCCGTGCCCGGGACGTCCTCGACGGTGATCGCGAAGCGCTCGCCCTCGACCAGAGTCTCCTTGCCGGCGGCGAACCGGCCCAGCCGGATCTTCGGACCCTGCAGGTCGGCCAGCACGCCGATCGGCCGGCCGGCGGCGGTGGCCGCGTCCCGCACCCGCTTCAGGTTGCCCTCGTGGTCGGAGTAGTCCCCGTGGCTCATGTTCAGCCGCGCCACGTCCATCCCGGCGGCCACCAGCTCGGCGAGGCGCTCCGCGGAGGAGGAGGCGGGCCCGAGGGTACAGACAATCTTGGCTCTACGCACGGCTCGACCCTAGTGGCAACCCGAAGCGCCCCGGCGGCCGGGCCGGGCCCCGGTCTCAGGCCTGCGCGACGAGGTCGAGGGCGTGCTGCAGGTCGTCCGGGTACGCCGAGGAGAAGCGGCACTCCTCACCCGAGGTCGGGTGGGTGAACCCCAGCCCGACCGCGTGCAGCCACTGCCGGACCAGGCCCAGCCGGGCGGCCAGCACCGGATCGCCGCCGTACGTCGGGTCGCCCACGCAGGGATGGCGCAGGGCGGCCAGGTGCACCCGGATCTGGTGCGTGCGCCCGGTCTCCAGGGTGACGTCGAGCAGGGTGGTCCCGACGAACGCTTCGATCGTGTCGTAGTGGGTCACGCTCGCCCGGCCCCCGTCGACGATGGCCATCTTCCACTCCGACCCCGGATGTCGGGCGATCGGCGCGTCGATCGTCCCGGTGAACGGGTCCGGATGACCCTGGACCAGGGCGTGGTAGGTCTTGTCCACCGACCGGGACTTGAAGGCCCGCTTGAGAACCGTGTACGCGATCTCGCTCTTCGCGACCACCATCAGTCCCGAGGTGCCCACGTCCAGCCGCTGCACGATGCCGCGCCGCTCCGGCACCCCGGAGGTGGAGATCCGGAACCCGGCCCCGGCGAGGTGGGACACCACGTCCGGCCCGTCCCAGCCGAGGCTGGGGTGGGCTGCCACCCCCGCCGGCTTGTCGACGACCACGATGTCGGCGTCGTCGTGCACGATGCGTACGCCGGCGACGATCTGCGGCACGACCTCGGCCACGGTCCGCCGCTCCTCCAGCTCGACCTCCAGGAGCGCGCCGGCGTGCACCCGGTCGGACTTGGTGACCGCACTGCCGTCCAGGCGCACCCGGCCGTGGCTGATCAGCTCTCCGACCCAGGTACGGGACAGCCCCAGCATCCGGGCCACCGCGGCGTCCACCCGTTCGCCCTCGAGGCCGTCGGGCACCATCGCGACGGTGGCCTCACTCACGGGTTGCCCGGATCCCGTCCAGGCCCACGTTGCGGACCACGGCCAGCACCATGATCAGCAGGGCCGCACTCGTGATGCACATGTCGGCCACGTTGAAGACCGGCCAGCGCGGCAGCTCCAGGAAGTCGACCACGTGGCCGCGGAACGGACCCGGCGCACGGAACAACCGGTCAACCAGGTTGCCGGACACCCCTGCGCACAGCAGCCCCAGCGCGGCGGCCCAGCCGGGGTGTCCCAGCCGGGGCACCAGCCGGACCACGACGAAGGCCAGCACCGCGGCGGCCACCACGGCGAAGACGACGGTGAACTGCTCGCCGGCGCTGAACGCGGCCCCCGGGTTGCGGATCAGCCGCAGCGTGAGCAGCCCGCCGAGCAGGCGGACCGGCTCTGCGGGGTCCAGGCGGCTGACCGCGATGATCTTGGTCGTCACGTCCAGCGCCAGCCCCGCCAGGGCGACCGCGGCCCACGCGAGCCGGTAACGCGGCGCGGCGGTGGCCGCAGCGGCGCCCAGCCCGGCGAAGGGCGTTACCGCCGTTCCTCGCGCTGCTTGCAGGTCACGCAGAGCGTGGCCCGCGGGAACGCCTGCAACCGGCCCTTGCCGATCGGCTGGCCGCAGTTGTCGCAGCTGCCGTAGGTGCCGAGCTCGATGTGCCGCAGGGCGAGCCGCGACTGGTCGAGCATCTCGCGGGCGTTGTTGGCCAGCGACATCTCCGCATCACGCTCGAAGTTGGCCGAGCCGACGTCGGCCGGGTCGCGGCCCGCGCCCTCGCTACCGTCCCGCAACAGCCCCACCAGCTCGGCGGTCGAGATCTGGATCTGGCTCTCGAACCGGGCGACGTCCTCGGCCAGCACGGCCTTGACCTCGTCCAGCTCGGCCTCGGTCCACGGGTCCTCGCCCGGCCGCACGGGCAGGGTGGAGATGTCGACGGGCAGCACCGGCCGGTCGTTGTGCTCGACGGGAACGGTGTGGACGGTGGGCGCGGCATCGGCCGGGACCTTGCGGACCGTGGTCGACCGGTCCCCGTTACCGGCGGGAGAAGCTTCTGTGCTGGCCTTGGCGGTCGTCATTGGCTCCCCATCTCTGCGCACGGATGTGTCGGACACCGAAGTGTGTCGCAGAGACAGTAGGCGGCCACTCGCCAATCTTCAAATGGCCGCGCGGCAGCGTCGAACTATTCCCTGACCGGTCGGGTTCGAGGGGTGGACCCGCGGTTCAGCGCTGGTCGCCGAGCAGTGCGTCGAGGCGCGGCGTGTTGCTCGTCGGCGCTCCCCCGCCCAGCGTCGGCTCGTCGCGCTCCGAGGACCCGTTGTCGTGGTCACCGGCCGATGAGCCGTTGGTGCTGCTGCCCTCCACCGCCCGGAGGTCACGGATCGCCTCGGGCGTCTCGCTCGGCTCCGCACGACCCGACTCGAGGGACTCGATCTGGTTGCGCAGGTGGTTGGTCAGGTTGGCCCGGTAGGCCGCCTCGAAGTTGCGCAGCGAGGCCACGGCCGCGGTCAGCTCGTCGCGCTGCCGCTCCAGGCTGCCGAACATCTCCCCACGCCGGCCCTCGATCTCGCGGTCGAGCTTCTCCGCCCGGCTGAGGGCGTCGGCCTGGACCCGCTCGGCGTTCACCCGCGCCTCGGACTCGACGCGCTCGGCCCGCGTACGGGCGTCGGTGGTCACCTGGTGCGCCGTCCGGTTGGCCTCCTCGCGGATCCGGTTGGCGTCCTCGGTCGCCTCGGCGACCAGCCGCTCGGCCTGCTCGGTCGACATCTCGACCAGCCGCACGACGGCCGCGCTGGCCTCCTTGCCGGTGGTGACGACGATCGGGCTGTCGCCGGACCGGGGCGGCGGCGGGGGCGCCTGCTCCCGCTCCCGGGGGGGCTGCTGGACGGTGGGCTGCGCCATCGTCGACGGAGCCGCCGGCGGCGCGGACTTGAGGGACTCGACCTGCCGCTTGAGGTTGACGTTCTCCTCGATCAGCTGTGCGAAGCTCTCCTCGACCTCGTCGACGAACTCGTCGACCTCAAGGACCTCGTAGCCCGACTTGCGGGCCATCCGGAACCGCTTGTTGCGCACATCGTCCAGCGACAGCGTCATTCTTCACCTCGGTATGTCAGCGGAGCTGGTGGTGTGAGCCTAACCGACGGCCCATCCGAACTACCGTACCCAATTTGTTATGAACAGCACACATCGTCTGAGAGGCACGCTACCCCTGGAGATACCACGGGGAGGGTCAGATTCGGAAGATGGTGCGGTTGATCTGCATCAGGATGCTGACGCCGATCGCCAGGCCGATGAAGGCGAGGTCCAGCATCATCGAGCCCACCCGGACGGGCTTGAGCACGCGGCGCAGCGCCCGCAGCGGCGGGTCGGTGATCGAGTAGATGACCTCCGCGAAGACCAGCATCGGGCCCCGCGGCTCCCAGTCCCGGACCAGCACCGGGACCCAGGACAGGATCATGCGCGCAAACAGGATCAGCAGAAAGATCCACAGAACCCAGTCGATGACGATTCCCACGAAAGACACGTTCGGCCTTCAACTCCCGCTTCGGCGCTGCCAGTGGGACCAGCGTACGACCTCGGGCCCAACCCGGGACCGGGTGGCGACGCCGGATCGCACCGGACCCGGGCACGGCCCTCAGCTCTGGTTGAAGAAGCCGCCCGCGATCCGCTCCTTGTCCTCGGCGGCCACGGTGACGTTCTGCGGCGACAGCAGGAACACCTTGCTGGTCACCCGCTCGATGGTGCCGCGCAGCCCGAAGATCAGCCCGGCGGCGAAGTCGACCAGCCGCTTGGCGTCGACGTCCTCCATCTCGGACAGGTTCATGATCACCGGTACGCCGTCGCGGAAGTGCTCGCCGATGGTCCGGGCCTCGTTGTAGGTCCGCGGGTGCACGGTGATGATCCGCGAGACGTCCGCCGTACGCGGACGGACGGCGGTGGCCGTCGCCCCCGCCGCAGTCGATCCCTGCCGCCGTGGCTCGAGCGGGGTGACGCTAGCGCTGTGCTCGGTCTCCCGCTCGCGCTCGCGGATCATCTCGGTCCGGCTGATGCCCTCGGTCGGCTCGTCGTCCGCGTGCTCGTCGTAGTCGGCGTAGCGGTCGTCGGTGACCAGGCCCAGCCACGCGGCCGCTCGTCGTAGTCGTTCCGCCATCTCGCCCTCGCTCAGTGCCGTGACTGCGCCCGATCAGCACATTCGGTGCCGCTGACGTTACCGGCCGGACCCCTCGCCGATCGGGAGCGACTGTCCGACACGCCTATCCCCGTCGGTGCCCTACTTGAGGAAGTCGGGCACGTCGAGGTCGTCGTCGAAGGGCCTCGACGCTGGGAC
>CAXTVE010000124.1:0-8635 GCA_964247485.1 uncultured Propionibacteriaceae bacterium | reverse complement strand
CCTCGAGCTCGTCGAGCTCGGTCAGCGTCGCGTCGAGGTCGCGGCGCTTGTCCAGCAGCACCGCCCGCCGGTGCGCGATGTCGGCGAGCAGGAACTCGAGCTGCCCCCGCTCACCCGGCGTCTTGTCGTAGAGCCCGAGGATGTGGGCGATCTCGGTCAGGGTGAAGCCGAGCCGCTTGCCCCGCAGGATCAGCTGCAGCCGGACCCGGTCGCGGTCGTGGAAGACCCGCGCCGTCCCGGCCCGCTCCGGGGTGAGCAGGCCCTGGTCCTCGTAGAACCGGATGGTGCGCAGCGTGGTGTCGAACTCGGCCGCCAGCTCGCCGATGCTCCAGGTGCGGTCGACCACAGAGGAAGATCATAGACCTTACGTTGACGTAAGCGTAAGGATATGCTGGTCGGCATGGCGGGAAACCTGCTCAGCGAGGAGCACGAAGACTTCCGGGCGGTGGTCGCGGACTTTGCCGCACGCGATCTGGCCCCGCACGTCGAGCGGTGGAACGCCGCCCACGAGTGTCCGGTGGAGGCCATCAAGCTGATGGGCGATCTGGGCCTGTTCAGTCTGGGCGGTCCGGAGGAGTACGGCGGGGCCGGCGACTTTACGAGCCTGTGCATCGCCATCGAGGAGGTCGGCCGGGTGGACCAGTCGCTCGGCATCACGCTCGAGGCCGGGGTCGGGCTCGGCGCGGCCCCGATCGCCCACTTCGGCACCCCCGAGCAGAAGCAGCGGTGGCTGCCCGACCTGCTCGCCGGGCGCGCCCTGGCCGCCTTCGGGCTCACCGAGGCCGACGCCGGGTCCGATGCCGGGGCGACGCGGACCCGCGCGGAGTTGCGCGACGGTCAGTGGGTGGTCAACGGCAGCAAGCAGTTCATCACCAACTCCGGCACCGATCTCACCTCGCTGGTCACGGTCACCGCGCGCACCGGCACCCGGGCCGACGGCAAGCCGGAGATCTCGGCGATCCTCATCCCGGCCGGCACCCCGGGGCTCGAGGTCGGCCCGCCGTACGCGAAGCTCGGCTGGCACGCCTCCGACACCCACCCGCTCACCTTCACCGACGTCGTCGTGCCGGAGGACCACCTGCTCGGTGAGCGCGGGCACGGCTACGGCCAGTTCCTGGCCACCCTCGACGACGGTCGGGTCGCCATTGCCGCCCTGGCCCTGGGCTGCATTCGCGCCTGCCGCGATCTCGCGGTGGCGTACGCGGGGCAGCGCACGTCCTTCGGCGGTCCGATCGGGCGGAAGCAGGGCGTCGCCTTCCCGATCGCCGACCTCGACGTGATGGCCGAGGCCGCCCACCACCTGGTGTACGCGGCAGCCGCGATGCGGGAGGCCGGGGCGGAGCCGAAGGCGTTCCACCGGGCCGCGGCGATCGCCAAGCTCTACGCCACCGAGTCGGCGGTCAGCGCCACGCGCGTGGCCACCCAGGTCTTCGGCGGCTACGGCTTCATGGAGGAGTACCCGGTGGCCCGCTTCTACCGCGACGCCAAGGTGCTCGAGATCGGCGAGGGCACCTCGGAGGTGCAGCGGCTGCTGATCGCCCGGGGCCTCGGCCTGCCCGTGCAATAGTGCCGCGTTGTCAGCCCTCGTGGTCGCTCCGACGACCACCGAGGCTGACAAGTCGGAGCAGAGAAGGGTGTCACAGCAGTGAGCGAGATCGAGGCGGCCCGGGAACGCACCCTGGCCCCGTCCGAGCGGTCGGCGGCGAAGCTGGCGGCAGCGGGCAAGCTGTTCGTGCGGGATCGGCTGCGCCTGCTGTTCGACGAGGGCAGCTTCGTCGAGGACGGCCAGCTGGCCCATGCGCTCGCCGACGGGCTGCCGGCCGATGGCGTGGTCACCGGCCGGGGTCTGGTCTCGGGACGGCCGGCCCTGGTGGTGGCCAACGACCCCGGCGTCAAGGCCGGCTCGTGGGGCGCCCGGACGGTCGAGAAGATCATCCGGGTCACCGAGGTGGCGCTACGCGACGAGCTGCCGGTGTTCTGGTTCATCGACTCGGCCGGCGCCCGGATCACCGACCAGGTCGACCTGTTCCCGGGGCGCCGGGGCGCGGGGCGCATCTTCGCCAACCAGGTCGCGCTGTCCGGCCGAGTGCCGCAGATCTGCTGCCTGTTCGGGCCCAGCGCCGCCGGGGGCGCCTACATCCCGTCCTTCTGCGACGTGGTGATCATGGTCGAGGGCAACGCGTCGATGTACCTCGGATCGCCGCGGATGGCCGAGATGGTGGTGGGGGAGCGGGTCACCCTGGAGGAGATGGGCGGCGCGCGGATGCACGCCGAGGTGTCGGGCTGCGGGGACCAGCTGGCCGCCGACGACGCCGAGGCCATCGAACAGGCGCTGCAGTACTTCTCCTACCTGCCGCAGAACTGGCGCTCCGCCCCGCCGTCCTATGACGCGGCCGAGCCCGCCCGCGCGTTCACCCCGGACCTCGTGCCGGCGACCGACACCACGGGCTACGACATCCACACCGTGATCGACGCGCTGCTCGACGAGGGCTCGTTCTTCGCGGTCAAGCCGCTGTTCGCGGCCGAGCTGGTCACCGGCTTCGGCCTGCTGGACGGTTCTGTGGTCGGCGTGGTGGCCAACCAGCCCGCGGTCAGGGGCGGGGTGCTGTTCGTCGACTCGGCGGACAAGGCGGCCCGCTTCATCTGGCAGTGCGACGCCTTCAACATCCCGCTGCTCTACCTGGCCGACGTGCCCGGCTTCATGATCGGCAGCGCGGTGGAGCGGCAGGGCATCATCCGGCACGGCGCGAAGATGATCACCGCGGTGGCCGAGGCCACCGTGCCGACCGTCTCGGTGATCGTGCGCAAGGCGTACGGCGCCGGCTTGTACGCGATGGGGGGGCCCGGGTTCGGCCCGGATGCCTGCCTGGCCCTGCCCACCGCCAAGATCGCGGTGATGGGCCCGGAGGCGGCGGTCAACGCGGTCTACGCCAACAAGATCGTCGCCATCGACGACCCGGACGAGCGGGCGGCCTTCGTCGCTGCTCAGCGCCTGGCGTACGAGGCCGACATCGACATCCTCCGGCTGGCCAGCGAGCTGGTGATCGACGCCATCGTCGAGCCGGGCGACCTGCGCCGGGAGCTGATCGCCCGCTTCGCCGCCGCCGCGACCAAGGACCGGCACTTCTCCTCCCGCCGCCACGGGGTGCCGCCGGTCTGAATTCGAGAATCTCCCTCCAGGCGAGCGCGAGTCGGACTGACCAGGCGTGCCGACACGCTGCACCACTCGGCTGGAGGGAGATTTCCGGCGAAATCCGCTGGACGGGTGACTCGAGCGATGAGTCACTGGACGGGTGATCCCCTCGAACTGGCTGCCCCACCGACGGCCGTCCGACGGCGAGCTGGTCGGTTATCTCCTCCCCGATGCGGCCGGCACAACGCCGCTGACCCTGTTCGGGCATCCGCTCGCCGCCCCGGGTGAGCCGGCTGCCGCTGTGGCCGTGCTCGAGCGGCGCGGGCTGGCCAGCCTGGCCGAGTCATGGTGGCTCACCGACGACGACGAGCAGGTCGAGGTCAGGATCCTGGAGGCCTACCCCGACCGGGTCCGGGTGGTCGAGGCGCCGTACGGGTTCTACGGCCCGGACAGCCCGCGGCACACGATTGCCGCACCCACCGAAGCGCTCACTCGGGCGCCACGTCGCTGAAGTGCTCCACCCGGGGCGGCTCGGCGAACCAGGGGCCGATCTCGGCCCGCCAGGCCGGGAAGCGGTCGGACTGACGGAAGGCGACCGTGTGGGCCTCGAGGGTGTCCCACTCGATCAGCAGGACCAACCGCTCCGGCGACTCGATGCCCCGGACCACCCGCATCGACCGGAAGCCCGGGGTGCCGGTCACCAGGTGCCGGGCGCGCCGGTACGCGGCGAGAAAGCCATCGGCATCGGTGGTGTCGACCAGTCCGATCTCGAGGATCACCGCGCTACTCGGGAGACCCGAAGGCGTCGGTCGGCAGATCGGTCTCGTCGCCGGCCAGCGCGTCGACGATTCGGCGGGCCACGTCGGCGGGATCCAGCCCGGGCGGCAGCTTGGGCGGGCGGCCGGCGATCGGCCGGTCGGCCAGCCCGGTCTCGGTGTGCGGCGGCCGGATGTCGATGACCCGGATCTCCCGCCGCCGCGCCTCGAGCAGGGCCACCCGGTCGAAGGCGGTCAGCGCAGCCTTGGCCGCCGAGTAGTCCGCCATCTTCAGCGTGGGCTGCTCGGCGACGACCGCACTCAGGTTGGCCACGAACCCGCCGGCGCCCAGCCGCGCCAGGGCGGCCGCGGCGATCCGGGCCGGGGCCAGGTAGTTGAGCAGCAGCAGCTCGTCGACGTCGTCCTCGTCCAGCTCCCCGACGGCCCCGAACGCCACCACGCCGGCCGCGTACACCACCCCGGTCAGCCCGCCCAGCGCCTGCTCCGCTTCGGCCACGACCCGCTCCGCCGCGTCGCCGTCACGGAGGTCGGCGATCACCGGGGTGCCCGGCACGCCCGTCGCGGTCAGCCGATCGGCGTCTCGTCCCGCCAGGGCCAGTCGGGCGCCGCGGCCGGCCAGCTCGCGGGCGATGGCACTGCCCAGCCCGCCGGAGGCGCCGACCACCAGGATGGGGGCGTCGTTCAGCTCAGTCATGGATCGAGATCCCTTCGTCAGATCGGCAGCCGGCGGAACAGCGGGCGCGGGACGTGCCGCAGCCCCGACATCACCGCCCGCATCGGAGCAGGTACCCAGATCAGCTCCCGGCGACCCCGGACCCCGTTGACGACGGCGTCGGCCACCTGGTCGGGGGTGACCGCGAGCGGCGCCTCGGCCAGGCCCTCGGTCATCTTCGAGCGGACGAAGCCGGGCCGGACCACCAGCACCCGTACGCCCGCCGGCCGCAGTGCCTCGCCGAGACCGAGGAAGAATCCGTCGAAGCCGGCCTTGGTCGCGCCGTAGACGAAGTTCGACCGGCGTACGCGCTCCCCGGCCACGCTGGACAGCGCGACGATCGCACCGTGGCCCTGCGCCTGCATCCGGCCGGCGAGCAGGACGCCGAGGTGCACCGGGGCGGTGAAGTTGACCTCGGCCAGCTCGCGCGCGTGCTCGGGGTCGGTCCAGGCCCGCTCGGCCTCACCGAGCAGGCCGAAGGCGACCACCGCGATGTCGATGTCCCCGCCGGCGAAGGCCTTCTCGACCGTCTCGGCGTGGCTGTCCGGGTCACGCGCGTCCAGATCGACCTCGGTGACCGCACAGCCGAGGCCGGCCAGTTCCGCCACGGCCCGCGTACGCCGCTCGGTCGGCCGGGCGGCCAGCACCACCCGCAGCCCGCCGTTGCCGCAGTAGCGACGGGCGATGGCCAGCGCGATGTCGGAGGTGCCGCCGAGCAGCAGCAGGGACTGAGGCCGCCCTATCGAGTTGATCATGAGGATCAGCGGATCTCCAGTCGTCGGGCCAGGTCTGAGTTGAACAGCCCGGAGGGGTCCACGTCGCGGCGGACGGTGAGGAAGTCCTCGAGCCGCGGGTACATCTGCCGGAACGCGGCCGCGCTCAGCCGCGAGTCCTTGGCCAGGTAGACCCGGCCACCGACCGAGATCACCTGCTCGTCGAGCGCGTCGCAGAGCTTGTCCAGGCCCTGTTCGATCGGGAGGTCCACGGTCAGCGTCCAGCCCGGCATCGGGAAGGACAGCGGAGCCGGGTTGCCCGGGCCGAAGCGCTTGAGCACGTTGAGGCAGGACAGGTGACCGGACTCGACGATCATCCGCACACATCGGCGGAACGTCTCGTCGGCATCGAACGGCACGACGAACTGGTACTGCAGGAACCCGTGCGGGCCGTACACCCGGTTCCACTCGGCCACGATGTCGAGTGGATGGAAGAACTGGGTGATGTTCTGCACCTCGCCGACCCGGTGCTTGGGCGCCTTGCGGTACCAGAACTCGCTGAACGCCTTCGCCGTGGCCAGGTTCACCATCCGGTTGGGGAAGATCTCCGGCATGGTGCCCAGCGAGGGGGCGACGAAGCGCAGCGGGTCGTTCCGCCGCAGCTTCGGGGGCAGGTCGGCCAGCCGGGCCTTGTTGCCCCGGGTCAGCACCGCCCGCCCCAGGTGCTTGCCGCGGGTCACCGCGTCGAACCAGGCCACCGAGTAGGTGTAGGCGTCGTCGCCGCTCGACATCTTCGCCATCAGGTCGTCGAGGTCGCTGGTCCGGTCGGTGTCGACGGTGAAGTACGCGGTCTCGGTGCGCTGCAGCACGACCGTGGCGGTGAGCACGGCCCCGGTCAGGCCCATTCCGCCGATCGTGGCCCAGAAGAGCTGCTCGGTCTCGCCGTCGGGGGTGAGGGTCCGGACCTCCCCGTCGGCCATCAGCAGGTCCAGCGACTGCACGTGGTTGCCGAAGCTGCCCTGGGTGTGGTGGTTCTTGCCGTGCACATCGGCGGCGATGGCGCCGCCGATGGTGACCTGGCGGGTGCCGGGCAGCACCGGCACCCAGAGGCCGAACGGCAGCAACGCCCGCATCAACGCATCGATGCTGACCCCGGCCTGCGCGGTCACCGTGGGCGGCTCGGCCCGGGCGTCGACGGACAGGATGCGGTTCATCTTGGTCAGGTCCAGCGTGATGCCGCCGGCGTTCTGGGCGGCGTCGCCGTAGCTGCGGCCCAGCCCGCGGGGGACCACCCCGCGGTTCGCGTCGGAGCTGCGCAGCGCCGACACGGCGTCGGCCACCGAGTCGATCGCCGCCAGGTGGGACATGGTGCCCGCCGCCCGGCCCCAGCCGTGCAGCTCGACCAGCGGCTGCGGGATGGCGGGCTGCGCCTCGGGCAGCGACGGGGTGATGGCGGGGACCACCTCGGTCGATTCGCTCACCAGAACACCGCCAACGAGATCACCACGAGCCAGACCACTCCTATTCCCTGTAGCACCCGGTCGTGCAGCACCACGTCCTCCGGCTCTCCGGCGTTCCCGGTGTCGACCTCCAGGGCGTACTGCAGCAACCCCAAGGTAAAGGGCGCGATGGAGATGGCCGTCCAGGGGACACCCAGCACCGGGTCGAAGCGGTTCTCGAAGGCCCACAGGCTGTAGGAGATGAGCACCATCACCGCGGCCAGCATCCAGGCGAAGCGCAGGTAGGACTCGGAGTAGCGCAGCAGCGAGCGCCGGGTGCCCGCATCGCCGCCGATGGCCTTCAGCTCCGAGTAGCGCTTGCCGGCCACCATGAAGAACGAGCCGAACGCCGCGACCAGCAGGAACCACTGGCTGAGCGGGATGCCCGTCGCCACGCCGCCGGCGATGGCCCGGAGCAGGAACCCGCTGGCCACCACGGCCAGGTCCACCACCGGCAGGTGCTTGAGGAAGGCGGAGTAGAGCACCTGGACGACGACGTAGACCAGCAAGGTGATGCCCAGCGGCACGGCGACCAGGAACCCGAGCGCCAGGCCGAGCACACCGGTCACCGCCGCCAGGGCCACTGCGGCGCCCGGCCTCAGCTCGCCGGCCGCGATGGGTCGGAACTGCTTGCGGGGGTGCAGCCGGTCCTCCTCGACATCGCGTACGTCGTTGACCAGGTAGACCGCGGCGCTGACCAGACAGAACGCGAGGAACGCCAGGGCGACCCGGGTCAGCACCTCGGCCTCGAACAGCCGGCCGGCGGCGAGCGGGGCGGTGCCGACGAGGACGTTCTTCACCCACTGCTTCGGGCGCATCGCCCGGACGGCGGCGGGGAGGCGGTGAGGTCGGGTGGCGACCTCGGTGGCGGAGGACATGACTGAGCCAAGGCTAACGACCCGATCCGGGTCAGCGCGCCACCACTACGGTGGGGGCCGTGCCTGGGCCGGTCGTTCGACGAATCCTCGGCGTGGTGGCCGCGCTCGTCCTGCTCGGGGGCGGAGCCGGCTGCGCCGCCGGCGAGCGCCCGGACGATCCCAGCCCCACCGCCCGGCCGACCGACACGGCGAGCGTCCCGGCGGACGGGGTGAGCCTGCGGTCGCTGGGCTACCGGAACGGTCCGGTCGAGCAGTTCTCGCTGCCGCGCACTGCGGTCCTGCAGGCCGCGGTGGACCAGACCAACAACGTGACCGCCGTGCTGATCTCCCCGCAGCCGGCGGAGGTGGCCGACTATCTCCGCAGGGCGCTGCCGGCCACGGGCTTCACGGTGACCGCCGACCAGCCCGACGCCGACACCCTGACCTTTGCCGGCTACGGCTGGTCCGGCAGCTTCACCGCCACCGGAGCCACCTCGGCCGTGCTGCTACGGCCCGAGTAGCGCCCCGGCCCGGCCGTGTCTCGGTCGGCCGCCGCCCCACCGGATTCTGCCGATTCCTGCTGATTCGTACCGGACGGGCAGGATAAATGGTCGGACATGGTGGCGATCCACATCCGCGACGTCCCGGAGACGCTCCGGGACGAGCTCGCGACCCAGGCTCGGGCGCAGGGAAAGTCCATGCAGCACTACCTGCTCGGCCTGCTGACCCGGGAGGCGGAGGCCGGACACCACGAGCGGCTGCTGGCCGACTGGGCCCGGACCCCGCTGAGCGCGGCCAGCAGGGGTCTCGACACGGCGTCCTACTTCGCCCAGCAGCGTGCGCAGCAGGAGCAGGAGTCGGCCCGGCAGCTCCTCGTCCCCCGCGACTAGCCCGCACGCACCGGTTGGCGTAGCCACCGCAGCGGCCCGGCGGCGGCGAAAGCCC